>CAZHHT010000065.1:0-16390 GCA_964532455.1 uncultured Anaerolineales bacterium | reverse complement strand
ATACTGCCCAACCAGGAACAGGAATATTTCGAATTCGTGATCAGTGATTTTCTCCCGGAAATTAAACAATTAGGGATCCGGCCAGTGGATGCCTGGTATACCATGTATGGCGATCAACCACAGATCATGGTATCGGCTAAAATTCAGAGTCAGGCTGCACTAAATGTAGCTATGGCATCCAAAGAATGGCAGCGATTACTGGGAAATTTGTTGAATTTTGTGGAAAATTTTTCCTATAAGATTATTTCCGCCCGGACTGGTTTTCAGTTATAATCGTAATCCCCCTAAAAAGGATACTTTTGTGGACTCTTCCAAACCCAAGAATATCAAATTACGGATCAATATCGGCGTTGGATTAACTATCATAGGATTCCTGGTGTTTATACTCGGTGCCGATCCGGGAATTTTTAACCTGGATCGCAGTCCTGTTGTAGGTTTTGTCCAAACTGCTACTTTTTCAACCGGCCTGGCAATGTTATGCCTGGGAGG
This sequence comes from uncultured Anaerolineales bacterium, assembly GCA_964532455.1. Classification (GTDB taxonomy): domain Bacteria; phylum Chloroflexota; class Anaerolineae; order Anaerolineales; family UBA11858; genus B10-G9. The sequence continues at coordinate 15,901 of CAZHHT010000065.1, read as the reverse complement.
ATTTATCGGTTTAAAAGCCTGCCAGCGGGCAGACCACTTCCAATCGCTTGCCCAAGATATTGGATTGCGCCTGGTTGCAACCGGATATCTAATTGCCTTGGTATCCGGTATGGCTGATGTGTTTGGGTTCGGCACCCAAGCATATCCGGCTTTACCTTTCTTTGGACCCTGGCAAGCTGCTGGAGTCATTGTTGGAGAAATTATCATCGCTGTTGGTTTCCTGCTTTACTTACCTTTCCCTTCCTCACGGCCTAAAGCTTGACAAGGCCAAATCTAACGAGTAAAATTGGCGATGCATTGCCAAGGGAAAACTATCAGGCCGAGATAGCTCAGTCGGTAGAGCACTTGACTGAAAATCAAGGTGTCGCCAGTTCGAGTCTGGCTCTCGGCACTCTTATGCGGGCGTAGTTTAGTGGTTGAACGTCTCCTTGCCAAGGAGAAGGTCATGGGTTCGAATCCCATCGCCCGCTCTTATTCAAGCTTTGGCTGGTGGCAGATGGCTGACACATAACAGCCATTGTCCATCAGCTTCTTAATATCAGGGCGACGTAGCCAAGTGGTAAGGCAGAGGTCTGCAAAACCTTTAGCATGGGTTCGATTCCCATCGTCGCCTCTTCTGTTTTAAATGCAATCACCTCACCTGCTGCCCGCGGTGAGGTGATTGCTTATATAAGGAGGAGAAGAAATGGGGTTTTTCCCCATAAGAAGCCAAAATAATCTTGATAACTGCATAATAGCTTAAAACACTCTGGAATCAGTTATCAAAATCGTTAGCTTTTGGGATAAGAACACCAAATATTTATTATCCCAACTATAAAATGCTGGGGAAAGGGGATTTTTCCCTACTCCTTAAAATATTCAGGGAGCCAGGTAAGCGAATCCAGATCAAGATAGGTACTTAGGGTGGAAAAGAAATCCTCCCCGGTTGAGATTTGATTTGAGTAATCTATCGCATATTCTTTAATAAATAGCCTGAACCTATCCTCCCCCAGCGAGCTGCGGAGTTTATCCAAAAACTTCGCTCCCTGTAGATAAGTGGCATTCCGGTATTCAAGATACTGATCGGTAAATTCGCCAAAATCGTAAATGGAGCGATTTATTACTCCATACGGCTGATAATAATTAACCCGGGTCGCCCACCACCAACTCGCAGAGTCCGGATAGAAATTTTCATAATAAAGCAGCTCACTGAAAGTGCAGAAAGATTCATCCAGCCAGGGTTCCAGAGCCTGATCATTGGCAACCTGACCGTACCACCATTGGTGAGCTGTCTCATGGGCGGCGATGCTAATTAGATAACTCTGTTCTGATCCATTATACAAATCAAAGAATCCCCGACTCTGGAAATAAAGTCCTTCGTATTCCATTCCGTGGTCAAAATCGGCCTGTACCATGGACAAACTGGGTTGATTGTAGGGACCAAAGTATTTAGAGAACAGGGTTAACGCCTCGACTGTGGTGTTAAATGCAGCTTTGCCGGGAATCAGGTAGGGTGTAAAAACATACCCATAGGCTGTTGCGCCGTTCACTTCCTGTTCTAAAACCTGGTAGTCGGGGCTGATAGAAAAAACAAAATTCCGCCCCTGCTCCAGTGTATACAACTGCCTGTTCTCATCCTTAACAGCAATTGAACTTGCGGCTACCACCAGGTCTGGACCGTTAATTAATTCTAGTGAAATCTGGAAATTTGCCGCCGGGTAAACCAGATATTCACCAAAAATCCAGGGATCATGCACTATCCATCCTCTATCATCCTGGTAGGGAGGAACCATCGGATACCAGTCTACCAGGTTGGTCTGCCTTTCTGTATATCCAAAAGGAGAAGGTCCGTACCCCGGCCGAGGTTTTAGATTTGGAAGCGCCAACTTGTATTTAATCGACAGCTCTTTGACCTCTCCTGGCAGCCAAGGCTGCTCAAGGGGGATGGTTAATCGAACCCCATCCAGAGAATATCCCTCCACGGGGATGTCCTCCTGCCAGTTGATGCTCTGGATAGTAAAAACATTTAACCAGTCATTGGGAGGTACAACCATAAGAATCTCCCTTAGTGGAACCTGGGTGGGATGGGGAAGGAGAACCTTCTCTTCCACAAAGACCTGATGGTTGTAATAATCCAGTATAACAAAGATTTGATATTGAATATTTTCCGGGATTAATTCAGCGGGCTGTTCTTCGTCATCTGGCGTAGGAGAAACAGTTATCTGACTCGCCCTCTCAGTTGGAGTCAACTGCGTTTGAGGAGATCCGTTTACAACAATTATTGATGTGCTAGTTGGGATGGTTGGGGTTTTCTCTGACCCGCAACCTATTAAAAGTACCTGCACAAGGGTCAAAATTCCCAGTAGATAAACTGATTTTTGCGTGAAGGAAGGCTTTGGTCTCATTAATTATTTGGCCTTACTATTTATTCAGCTGCCAGAATTGTCCGGTTCCAAAAACTTGATCACCAATTTTGCTTCATGGATTAAATCAATCTCCGGTGGAAGCTGGTGGTCTTCATTAACCCGCTGAATCAACCTCCTGACTGCAAGTTGGACCCGATCGGGTAATTCTTCAGTATCTTTAAGTGTCTTCAGGGATTGAAAGGGGTTTTCCGCCTTGATGATCTTTTCATGATGAGCCAGAAATAACTGTGCTGCCGTACCTGCAGCCCGCCGGGCACAGACCCTGGCTCTTCCCTCGTTGCCTTCTTTCCTGGATTGTTTAGCCAGGAGAATTTCTCCCTGGACTTGAATCTGGGTTTCTGCCGGTTTCATGCATAGGATTATACCGTAGACCGTAGACAGGGATCCTTTTCTGAGAGACCGGAGGAAGGCTCCCGAGATATTAACTTAATTTCATTGCCTCTCTGGCAAGCTTGTCCACCCGTTCATTAAGTTCATGACCAGTATGTCCCCGCAACCAGTGCCAATTTACATCATGTTCAGTAGTCACCGCATCCAGTTCTTGCCATAAGTCTGAATTGGCAAGGGGGCTTGTCTTTCCGGGTTTACCTCTTCGCCAACCCAGTTTCTTCCAGTTTTGAATCCATTCTGTGATGCCTTTCTTAAGATATTCAGAATCAGTATAAATGTCAACCTGGCAGGGTTCCTTTAATGCTCCTAATGCCATCACAGCAGCTGTAATTTCCATCCGGTTATTGGTGGTTTTGCTCTCTGAACCGCTGAGTTCTCTTTCTCGATTTCTAAATTGGAGCAAAACGCCCCATCCGCCCGGTCCAGGATTTCCGGAACAAGCTCCATCTGTATAAATCGTTACCTGTGGTTTGTTTGCCATGAAAAACCTTTCTTATTGACGATATTAAACTGATTATCTAGCAGCACGACATTAAGGTATGTCATAGAAATGAAGTCCGGAAAAAATCTATTCCTGGGAATACTCTACCAGCTCAGCTGCCGTTTGATCAAGCATCTCCAGCAATTTTGATATCTCCCCGGGATTTTTCACGAATAAATTCTCAAAAGCATCACCTACTGCCTGACGAACAATTTCCCAAGACGGGTGCAGCGGATCTGCCTGACTATATTTCAACAGATTTAATCCCTGTGACCAATGCAGGTTGTCAGTCCTATAATCTCTTAAAAAATCCAGGGTATCTTTCCGGGTCGGGTAATAATCGCTGTATTGAATCCACTCCGCCTGTACTTCAGGTGATGTCAGATACTTTAGAAATAACCAGGCGGCCAGTTCTTCTTCGGGGGAGGTATTAAATATAACACCTGATTGAATATTTGCTGTGACCGCCTTTGATCTGAGAGTTCCGAGAAATGGAAGCATGATCCAATCATCCGGGCGTCCGGTTTGATTGGCATTCATGCTTATCTGGTCCATGTTTTGGGAGGAATTCATCATAACCAGAGCATCCCGCTGATTAAATTTTTCAAATTCAATCTCGCGAGCCATGGGGTTCGGATATCCCGAGATCATATATCCGCAGCCATCCTGCCCTAATTTAATCCAATCCAGCGCAACATCATATACTTCTTGCGAAGAAAATTTATAATATCCCTTATCCGGGTCCAAGATCATTCCCTCGTAAGCATATATCCAGGAAGTGATATTGGCCGCATCCGGATACATCAATAAACCACCCGCTAATTCCTGGGTATTCCCGGTTCTTTCTTGGATGGTAGCTGACGCAGCGCACACCTGATCCTTGAGTTCCCAAAAAGATCCGGGCGGTGAGGAAAAGCCCAATTCCCCCGCCCAGGTCTGGTTGTAATACAGCACCTGAATAGTCTGCGTAAAGGGGATTCCAGGGCGAATATCTCCATCCAGGGTAAATGACTCAAAAATACCTGGATAAAAATCGTTCCTTATGGCGTCGGGTAATCCCACAGCAGGATCGTTAATAAAAGGGTTGAGATCGGCGGTTAGACCAGCTCTATACCACCCAGCCAGGTGGACTGCATCACTGATCATAACATGCGGAACAACCCCTTCTTGAAGGGCGATCTCAATAGTATCCATTGGATCAAGGGTTAACCTTTGATTAACAGCTTTCACCCTTATTCCCCAATCATTCTCCAGATTAAATTTATCGACAATAGCATTAATCCCTTTCCCGGGTTCATCTAAATTCCAGACATACCAGAATTCAAGCTCAATCCCCCTTAAATTTGACCAAGGAATCCCCATAGGGTCCGGGTCCGGCGTAGCGCTCGGATCCGCTGAGGCACTGATGGCAGTTAAAGTTGCAGGATGAATGGTAATAATCAGTGATGTTGTCGGGGAGACGCCCGGTTGGGCGACCGTAAAAAGTTCACAGGCAGCGGCAATAATAGCCAGGAGGATCAGCTGCAATACCAGCAGGATGTTGATCTTTTTTCGTTTCATGATAATTTAAACGCGCCTTTGCTCAGCAGGAATAGCCTTATTGTAACAAAAAGCCACTTTCTAAACTCAATTCTACTGGATCAAAAGCCAATTCATCCCCACTGTGCTTTAATCAGAACAAGCATTCAGGGCTCCGGGCAGCAATCATAAATGCTCTAAGCACCCGTCTCCGGGTACGTTTTACCCCTTTTCCTCACCCGCGGACGGGTTCGGGAGTTAATATTAGCGTATCCACCAGGAACTGAGTTTCAATCCTCTCTCAGCCTATCTTTCAACCTTCAGTAAATTCAGGACCGGCTTTGTCGAAAGGATCTTCAGGGATTTGTGGTATTGGGTAAAAATCAAATAAGGAGCAATACCAATCACTCTTGGGACAGCTCCTTTTGGTAGCTTAAATATAGACCATATTACTGAAGGAAATTCCAGGGATTTACCTTTGCACCCAAATAAATCATTTCAAAGTGCAGGTGGGGTCCGGATGAATTACCAGTAGTACCAAGACCACCTATGACCTGTCCTTGATAGACACTTTGGCCACAGCCAACGCTGATCGAGTTCAGGTGGGCATAGAGCGTTTGCCAGCCATTGCCGTGATCAACTACTACTAAATTGCCGTATCCGTGGTTGCTCCAGCCGGAATAGACAATCACGCCGTTATCAGAAGCCCAGACAGAATTACCAATACTGCCGGCGATGTCAATCGCTGGGTGGCCGGCGCCAGGATTGTAATCATAGCCGGAAATCCAGCGTTCCGTGGTTGGCCAAAGAAATACGCCTACGCCTACAGCTCCGGTGTAAATCGTACCGCAGTGACCGGGGCCATAAGTAGCTGCAATAGCAGGATTATTACGTGTAATTGCAGGGGGTCCGTAATCAACCAATTCACGCGAACCACCCGGAACTATCAACTTCTGTCCGGCTGCAAAAACGGGATTATCAATATCAAAATCGTAAATATCAATCTTGTTGCCGGGCCATTGGATAATTTCCAGGGGATCAACACCATAATACTCGGCAACCTTGATTAAACTTTCCCCCTCGTGCCACTCGTGGAAAGTACCGTTAACTGGAAGAATATTCAATTCCTGACCGGGTTGAAGGGTATGCGGATTATCCGACAGGGTATCAAAGTTACCCCATAAAATTGTCTCCGGTTTTAACCCGAAAGTTTCAGCAATACCAAACAATGAATCACCCTGTTCTACCGTGTAAATTATCACATCCACCCGGGCTCTGGTAGGAATGGAAGTATGAATAAAAGCAACTCGCTGGATGCCATACTGAAGACTGGCCTGATCAATAACAAAACTGGGCATTTCCAAAGCCCCCCCCGAGGCTCCGGTCTGACCTTCACCCTGATCGCTTTCGACCGAATCTTCCGCAAAAACAGCTAATTTATCTGGGGCATTCTGGGAATTTAGATAAAACGCCCGCATGGCGATGACAGTAATTGCTACTAGTAGAACCACTCCCACTATTGTCGCTATCCGCTTACCGTTTTCTCCCCCTATAAAATTTACCAGAAGTTTCCGGAAACCAGATAAGAAACCTGCGGTGTGTTCTTTTTGGGATTGATCCGCGCCATCTTCCCTGTGATGGTTATCCATATTTTTACTGCCTCCGCGGTAACTATATCATCAGCTCTGAACAGCGTCAAGAAGCGTAATTCTAATCTAATAATCCCTTAACAGGCAGTGAAACATTAGCTTTGATGGCTATTCATTCTGTCTTTTCAGGCAAGATGGCTTGTCCGTTCCCTTTCTCTATGGCACAATTAGGAGGAAGAATTTGAAAGAGGTAAACTATGTCACGCTGGACACTTTTTTTTATTGTGCTGCTGCTGGGTTTAGGTTTGGGGTTACTATACGGCTGGGTAATTAATCCTGTAAGTTATCAGGATACCACTCTCGACACCCTGAGAATTGACTATAAAACTGATTACACCCTCATGGTTGCAGAGGTTTATCATCAATCCAATGATCTCGATTGGGTAATGAACCGGTTAACTTTATTAAAGAATAAATCCCCGCTGCATACCATTGAAGAGTCGTTAAAATTCGCAGCCCAAGTTGAATATACCCTTCCGGATATGTTCTTACTGCGCGATCTGCACAATGCCTTAAAGGAGAATAATTAATCTAATGGATCAAAATCGCGGGAACTGGTATTTATTAACGGGTTTGATCCTCGGTTTAATCTTGGGATTAGTTTACTCCTGGGTAATTTCTCCTGTCTCCCAGGTGGATACCCATCCAAGCTTGCTGAGAACAGATTATAAGGATATCTACCGTTTATTAATTTCGCGGGCATACCAAGCCAACAATAATCTTCCCCGGGCAGAAGCCCGGTTGGATTTAATAGGTGATGATGAACCCGCCCTGGCGTTAGCTGCCCAGGCACAGCGTTTTCTAGCTGAGGGTGGAGATCATGAAATGGCAGTCATCCTCGCTAATTTATCCGCAGCACTTCAATCTTTTAAGGCGGCAGAGAACCCACTTGTCCCGCCTACAGGAACTGCTGCATTTAATGAAAATACGGAAGAAAATGGAGAAAATAACCCGGACAGCCCTGCCACTTCCACTCAGGAGCCAATCAGCTCTCAAACGCCGCCTCCTACAGAATCCCCCCCATTTATCCTCCAGGATGATCCCTCTCCCGTATGTGATCCCACCCTTGGCGAATCACTCATTCAGATCGTTGCGACCAACAGCTCTGGTGATGGTATTCCAGGCGTGGCCATTCAGATCTCCCTAGGAACAGGGCCAATAGAAATATTTTATACAGGACTAAAACCAGAATTGGGTCTGGGGTATGCGGATTTTTTAGCTGAACCAGGATTGACTTATCAAGTTGAAATTCCGGATAGCGGGCTGATCGTATCTGGCATTGAAGTACCCATCTGTCAAAACGAATTAGATGAATCCTACTGGGGAAGCTGGGAAATCTATATCACTCACCCTAACTGATAGGATCTTCAGCAGTACTGATTCCAATCCAAAAATGATCCAGAAGGATTTTTTCATTCTTGAGGACCAGAACCTGGCCAATTTTCAGGGATCCTGGATCGGATGATTCTTTGGATCCGTTTTTCCTACCCTTATCCCCCTTTACCATCTTGGGATGAACATAACAAAGATTGGGATTCTTTCCATACTTCTTTTGATAATACCTGGCTGCCTTTTCAATCTTACTGGGTATGCTGGCCTTCTGATCATTATCAAACCAGAGCATTCCAATATCCATTGAAACCTCCCTGCAAGGAAACTCCTGACTGGCAGGAATTACCCAATTACTTGATTGCACCAATACAGAACGTTTGTTCTAATTATATTATAGCTGGATTTTCCTGTTTTTCAAGGGTCAAACCGGTTTTACTTATCCTTTTTTTCACTGCCGTTCCCATCCGGTTGACAAACCCGTTTATAATGAATGCATGAGTAAATCTTATACACAATACGTCTGTCAGGATTGCGGATACACCAATCCGCGCTACCTGGGCCGCTGCCCCTCTTGCGGGAATTGGGACACCATGGTTGAAGAACAGGTAGAAAAAAGCATCCCGTCATCAACACCATCCTTCTCCCGGTTTAATGCAACATCCGTGCCGCGGCCAATCCAAGATATTCATTCCGACGAAGAAAAACGCATCAAGTTAAAACACGAGGAATTTTCCCGTGTGCTGGGAGGTGGTATAGTGCCCGGATCCATCAACTTGATTGGCGGAGACCCCGGGATCGGAAAGTCCACCCTGCTGCTGCAAGTCGCGCTTGAGTTAGCAGAAATGACAAAGGTATTATATGTATCCGGGGAGGAATCCGAACGCCAGATCAAAATGCGAGCTGACCGTCTTCACCGGGACCAAAATGGAGAACCTCGATCATTACCGGGGAATTTACTCCTGGTTACCGAAACCAACCTGGAAGCAATTCTTGCCCATACTGATGAAATTAAACCCGACCTGTTGATCGTCGACTCGATCCAAACTACTTGTCATCCCCAACTTGAATCCTCTGCCGGATCGATCTCTCAAGTCCGTGAAAGCGCCTCCCTACTGAGGGAATATGCCAAAAGAACCGGCACTAGTATTTTCCTAATCGGCCACGTTACAAAAGAAGGAACGATTGCAGGTCCAAGAGTTCTGGAACATATTGTGGATGCGGTTTTGTATCTAGAAGGTGACCGCTACCAGGCTTACCGCCTGCTCCGCACCGTTAAAAACCGTTATGGGGCAACGTCGGAAGTGGGGGTTTTTGAAATGCAGGAGGGCGGGTTAATTGAAATATCAAATCCTTCTGAAGCATTTCTGGCGGAACGCATGGTGAACGCCCCCGGATCTGCCATCGCGGTCACTATGGAAGGAACCCGCCCCATCCTGGTGGAAATCCAGGGATTGACCAATCCCACCACATTTGGCAATCCCCGCAGGACACCCAATGGCATTGAATTTAATCGGCTGCTGCTGATCACTGCGGTTCTCAGCCGTCGGTCTGGAATTTCCCTGGCCGATCAGGATGTATTTGTAAACGTGGTTGGTGGTCTAAAAATCAGCGAGCCTGCAGCGGATCTGGCTGTTGCTTCAGCAATCGCCTCCTCCGTCCGGGATATCCCGGTCAAGGCTGATACCATCCTGGTTGGAGAAATTGGCCTTTCCGGTGAACTACGCATGGCCAGCCGGATGAGTGAACGCCTGGGAGAAGCTGCCAAGCTGGGATTCAAAACAGCTGTAATACCCCAACGATTAAGAAGCGGCGGTATATCCTGGCCAAAAAACCTAGATGTGATTGAAGTCCGTTCCTTGCATCAAGCTTTGGAAAAGGCTCTGATTAAAAAATAATATGCCGGAATTGAAAAAAGGCTTTCAAGTGGGGGAGATTCAGGTAAAGGGCGATCTCATTCTGGCCCCGATGGATGGATATTCCAGCTGGCCGTTCCGCTCCCTTTGTCGGGAACTCGGATCAGGTATCAGCTATACCGAATTTGTTAAAGCTGAGGATGTTCTCGACCGCCCCTACTATATCAAGAAAAAATTATACTTTACAGGTAATGAGCGCCCGGTTTTTTTCCAGCTGTACGGACATGACCCGGACAAGTTATTAACAGCTGCCCTGCATCTCCAGGAGCACGAACCGGATGCCATTGATATAAACCTGGGGTGCCCTAACCGCTCAATCGCCAGCAGGGGAGCTGGCGCAGGTTTAATGCGGACACCGGTAAAAACCGCCCGCATCTTCAAAAAGCTTTCCCTGGCGCTGGGGGTTCCAATTACTGCTAAAATCCGACTGGGTTGGCATGACTGCCAGAATCAAGTGTTAATCGCCCGGATTATTGCTGAATACGGCGGATCTTTGCTGGCTGTCCACGCCAGGATCAAAGAACAGGGACATCGGGGTGAACCTAACCTGCCGGGTGTTGCTGAAATAAAGGGGATAGTAGACATCCCCGTGATCGGCAACGGCGGGGTTAAGCAGGTCAGCGATATTCAGATAATGAAGGAAATCACAGGTTGTGACGGTGTGATGATCGGCCGGGCAGCTATCGCTAATCCCTGGATCTTTTCAAAACTCAATCGGGAAGAGATCCCGGTTAATCAGGTTCAAGAAGTCATGCTGGATCACCTGGAACGGTCTCTTTCGTTTCATGGTCAGGAAAATGGATTAATCCGGTTTCGGAAATTCGCCGCAAGCTATCTGGCACCATATTCAATATCTTCAGAACAAAGGAAACTACTGCTAACCGAATCAGATCCAGGTAAGTTTGTCCAACAGTTGGGGAAAATCTTTGCTGTTGCTGAAGATTGAGAGACTTTGTATTATTAACTCTCAGAGCGGACATCGCTCTTGAGCGGTGGTAATCGAAGAGGGGATAGACTGGAAATTGCCATATCGCCTGCGTTCAGTCCCGTGGGCTTCTCTCCACCTGTCCTGAGCGAAGTAAGGTAAAGTCGAAGGGCTCAATGAGTTAAGTTTCTTTGCTAGAACCAACGCGCTTAACTCTCAGAGCCCTTCGATTAACTCTGGGTAAACTCCTTCTTCAGGGACACTTAATGGTTCAACCAAGGATCATTATTGATGAATATTCAGCGTCGATGGAGGTCGACGATCGGCGCCTGTCCTGAGTGTAGTCGAATGGAAGCCAACAGGAGCGATTTCAATCGCCCGTATAAGATGAAACTAATATTGGTTTAAATTAGAAGAGTATTGACCCAGCTAATGGGGCCGATCAAACAAAAATAGGCACTAATTCCTCGGTTTCAGATCCAGAGACCCTTCTCCTGAAAATAGATTTGTCAATTCTTCAGCCTGCACATCCAGAATTTTGCTATTGGCAAAATAAGGAAAATCAAACTTTGTAGGATCTCCGGCGTTTTTTCCTGGAATCGGCATTAATCGGGCTGTAAGGGGCTTGTTGAGCCTGGTTGAGAGGGCTGCCAGGTCAAATAAAATTGCAGTGATCTGTCCCGGCGACAGATCCCCGGGAAGCGGTATTGTATCTAATCCTGTTCCGCAGACAGTGGAATAAAGCAGCAAATCCTTAATTCCGAGCAAACCCTCAGCGGCCCGATTCGCCAGGACAGCATCTTCCAGCAGAGGGAGCATTAACCCGCTGAATCCGGTGCGGGGAAAATCAGCCCGGTCGATAGTATCAACAAGGAAGGCAGCAGCAGCCAAAGAGCCATGGTTTCCTAATCTCTTCACCCCGAGAGATTCCAGGGCAGTACCAATGGATAGACTGACCTTGGGAAACGGCGCAAGTGAGTAATCAATTCCGCTATATGCAGCGGTGGTGATTTTCTCCAAATCTTGGGAAATCCGGGTTAGTATTCTTGCCTGATCTTCGAGAATGATGATCAAATTACTGCTGGCCTCCTCAAAAGAAGAAGCTTCTGAAAAAGCCTTCACTGCAAGATCAGCCGCTTCCACTGCGATAGCAAAAATCGGATTTTCATTACCGTGGTAAGCCGCCGGGAAAAAAGGAGCGCCGGGGGGCACATTGCCCAGGGCGGCAAAGTACAGGTTGGCAAAACCGTCCGGATCAATTGGGGCAAGCTGGTGAATGATTTCTCCGCAAGAACGGACTGCACTTAAAGAGATGCCTTTTTTGGGGTCAGTCATCAATCCGGAGCAGAAAGTGTTTTCTGTCGACTGAATTAAATCCGGGATGAGGGCGTAACTCTCTGGATGGGAAGGTATGGCAGGACCGAGAGATAGGTAATCAAAACCAAGGGAGTTCAGTGAACGTTCTAAATCACCTGCGTAAGATAAAACCCGTTCATTCTGTAAATCCTTCAAAATGAGTGGAAATGGGGGCGATGCAAAACGGATCGTTTGGACCTGATACCCGGCAGATTCGAAGAGCTTTTTTGCCTCTCCGGCAAATTTTTCCGAACGGTTGAGAGCTTCTTTCCGGATGGGATCACCGGGATTCTCAAAGTATGTCACTGAGCGTATTTTCATTTAACGGTTCCTGGATCAAATTTTAGCTTTGAAGAATTGTATTTACCTTAGGGGTTTGGGTTATTCAGTGGGCTCATTCAAGTCTTTACGAACGATTTCCCTCAGGGTGTCAATAGAGAGGAATTCCCCGTTTTCATCTGCAAAAAACCATTGCAGCCAGCCATTCCCCGGTTTTCCCTCCAGGATATGTTTTGCTGTTTGATGAATTGATCCTTCAAACCCATTGTAAAGCAGATTTCCGTTTGGTTTCACAACTGCAGTTTGCTCCGGGTTTTGATTAAAATACAGGGATTGTCCAGGTTTTATTAACCCGTATTCAAGCAAGTGTGGAAAAGGCACCCGGGGCGCTAAACGTTTTTTATCCTTGATGTCGAAAGTTTTGATTGTATACTCTTCTGGTTGAATCTGGTCAATCCGTTTCTTGGCTATGGGTATGTAAAATTTATCCTGCTCGATTCCAATCCAATTCCTGTGAAGGATCTTGGCAGCAGATCCAGTTGTTCCGGTACCGAAGAAGGGATCGAGAATCACATCTCCCGGATTTGTGGAAGAAAGAATCACGCGGTACAGCAATGCCAGGGGTTTTTGGGTGGAGTGAACTCTCTCTCCGTTGACCCGGATTCGTTCTTTCCCTTTGCAGATTGGCAGATTCCAGACGCTGCGCATTTGTTTCCCATCATTAAAGGGTTTCATGGCGTGATAATTGATAGTGTATTTTCCACCCTCTGATTTTTTAGCCCAAATTAATGTCTCGTGGGCATTTGTAAAACGAACGCCGCGGAAATTTGGCATGGGATTAATTTTTTCCCAGATGATTTCGTTAATAACCCAGAATCCAATATCCTGGAGGAGTTTTCCCACCCTGTAAATATTATGATAGGTGCCAATTACCCAAACGGCACCGTCTTCTTTCAGCAGCCGATGCGCAGCTTTTAACCAGGCTATCGTAAAGGAGTCATATGCCCGGAAATCATCAAATTGATCCCATTCATCATCAACGCCATCCACTTTGCTGAAATCCGGCCTCCATAAGTCGCCTTTAATCTGCATGTTATAAGGAGGATCCGCAAAGATCAGGTCGATCGAATTCTCAGGGAGAGCATTCATTTCCTGAACAGCATCCCCGTGAATAATTTGATTAATCGGCAGATTTTTATCGATCATAAGTAATTATATTTCCATTAAGGATATCAAAGCCGTGTCTCTTGAGTTCGCTGACGGAGGACTTCAAACATCAGAACTGCTCCAGCAGCAGCAGCATTTAAGGATTCGGAACCATCGTTCATAGGGATATGAATCCAGGCATCAGCTAGATCGCGAGAGTGTTTTCCTGGTCCACGGGCTTCTCCGCCAAGGATCAATGCTAGGGGGAGACTGAGATCAGCGTCCCAAATCCGGGAACCTCCCTCTATATCTGCCCCGAAGATGGTCAGACCATCCGTGACCTGACGGATATTTTCCCAGCTGCAGCTTATTATCGGAAGCCGGAAATGGGCTCCCATTCCCGCTCGAATTACCTTAGGAGAGAAGGGATCCACAGTTCCCGGAGAGAGTAAAAAACCGTCTGCGCCGGCTGCCTGCGCAGTACGCAGCAGTGTACCCAGGTTGCCTGGATCGCGGATTTCATCCGCAATCATCAAAAAATCAACCGCCGCTGGCAGGAGAAGTGGTTTGCGAGGCAGGACGGCAAGAATTCCCTGGGGAGTTTCTGTATCACTGGCTGCTTTAATTACTTCCTCAGATACTTCCTCGCAAGGAACATTCTGCTCTAGAAATGCCTTCACTAGCTTTTGACCGCGGGGACCGAGATCAGGTGCGTAAATTACCAGCTCCGGTATCTGAAAAGTATTAAGGGCTTCCTCAAGCAGGCGTACCCCTTCGATAATAAAAGCAAGCTCTTTTTTCCGGGATTTGGATTGGGTTTGCAGAAGCCGGATGCGCTTAATTTTGGGGTTCTGGACGGAAGAAATCATAACTGAGCCTGGTCCCAAACCAAGGAGGATATAGAAGCTGCTTTATGTGTGATTAAGACGGGCAGCCTTCCATCATGATAAGACTGGTTGCTGGCAGGGTCAACGATAACATCCGCGTTTGCCGGGGTGATATCACCCTGAACCGACTGGATGGCGGGTTTGGAGGGAAAGGATTTTCCCGCAATATTTTGTTCATAGGTTACTACTTTTAATAAACCTGCCAGAATCGATTGTAGCATTAAAACAAAAAAGGACAGGAATGCCCTGTCCTTCTTAGCATGATTTTAGATTTAGTTGATAGCTGCTTTGGCTTTCTCCACCACTTCTGTAAAAGCTTCCGGATGACGGACGGCCATATCTGCCAGCATCTTGCGATTAAGGTTGATATTAGCTTCCTTTAATCCGTAAATGAAGCGACTGTAAGGCAAACCATTCAACCGGGAAGCAGCGTTGATCCTGGTAATCCACAAGCGGCGCAAATCCCGTTTCCTTGTGCGGCGGTCCCGGTATGCATACCAGAGACTCTTCAACATAGCTTCGTTTGCACGGCGGTAAAGACGGCTTCTTGTGCCGTATTTCCCTTTCGCCATTTTGATTATTTTCTTGTGCCGTCGCCGGCGGGTTATACCTGTTTTTACTCGTGACATTCTGTTCTCTCCTGCAGTCCCCTGGGCGCCGGTTGCGATTTCAATCCAGGAAAGGCACCTGTTGCTGCACCCAGCAGCTGCGATAATTGATATTTCCAACCTGGTTTTCTTGTTTTCTAAATTTGAAGGCCAGACACAGAGAGGGAAGGCGGTTTAGGTTGGATAAAAACCACCCTGTACACCTCTGCGAAATTTAGAAAAGGAAGTATTATTCTTTTGCAGGGGCTATAACCATGAGCATGGAATAGCCTTCCCGGGAAGGTTTTTGTTCTATAACACCAACATCACTGAGTTCTTCAGCGATATCGTTTAGCATTTTCAGGGCAATTTCTGGATAATGCACTTCCCGACCCCGGAATTGAATCCGGACGTTAACCTTTTTATTGCTAGTAAGCCACCTTCGAGCGTCTCGCACCTTAAAAGTACGGTGATGATCGGTAGTTTTTGGGCGCAGGCGAATTTCTTTTACCTCAACAATTTTTTGTGCCTTGCGAGCCCGTTGTCGCTTTTTTTCCTGTTCGTAGAGAAATTTCCCCAGATCCATGACCTTACAAACGGGCGGATTGCCATTGGGGGATACCTCAACCAGATCTAACTCGGCTTCCTTCGCAATCGCTAGGGCTTCTTCTGTCGGAACTACTCCTATGTTTTCCCCTTCGGGACCAATTAGACGAACTTCGCGAGCCCTGATACGATCATTCGCCCAGTAGTTAATTTTTCCTATTGTTCTCTCCTTTTATTTAAACTTAGACTTCGATAATACCATAGATAAGGGAAAAAAGTCAACGGAGGAATACGGGGTGTTATTTAAACTTCAAAAGTGGACAGTTTAAACCTGAAAACTGGACAGTTTATGCTTGAAAAGTGGACACCTGTTTTTGACAGGAACACAAGGATAATATACGATTTCTCCTCCAATACAAACTGGAGGAACCCATGTCACAGCTTCACAAACGTTTCACAGATGAACAAATCAAACTTTTATTCCAAA
>CAZHHT010000064.1:0-16478 GCA_964532455.1 uncultured Anaerolineales bacterium | reverse complement strand
TTTCAGTGTCCACTTTTGAACTTTACAGGTGTCCAGTTTTCAAGTGTTCCTAACACGGAGGAATACGGGGGCAGGGGGTGTCTCAGTGACCTCCGCTGCCCCGGTGTTTTATACTTGATCGTGGTTTTTTATTTCCTCAGTCATCCTACCGAGAAGCTCTTTAATGCTGATTGAGTCTAGCTGGTCACCAGATCGCAACCGGGGGGCTACTGTTCCAGCCTCCTCTTCCCGGTCTCCTATTACCAGCATATAGGGGATCTTTAATTTCTCTGCATCCCGGATTTTAGCGCCCATTCGGTCTGTTCTGCTATCAACTTTGACCCGGATGCCGTTTTCCCGCAGTTGTTCAGCAGCCTTTTCAGCATAGGGCAAATTGCGATCCGTAATTGGAATCAAAACAGCCTGAGTTGGAGCCAGCCAGAACGGGAAAGCTCCTCCGTAATGCTCCACTAGAACGCCCATAAACCGTTCCATAGACCCCAGCAAAGCCCGGTGAATCATATAGGGACGATGCTGTTTTCCATCTTCAGCAATGTAGGTCAGATCAAAACGATCGGGCAGATTAAAGTCAAACTGGATGGTGCTTAACTGCCATTCCCGGTCCAGGGCGTCAATCATTTTAAGATCAATCTTTGGACCGTAAAAAGCAGCCCCGCCTTCATCAATGTCGAAGGGTAATTGTGCCCGTTCCAGGGCGGACCGCAGTGCTTCAGTAGCGTCATCCCAGCGCTCGCTATCCCCAGCAGACTTATCAGGGTCGCGGGTTGCCAGGTAAGCATGGAACTCCTTCATGCCGAATCCGCGCAGAATGTGCAGGCAGAAGTTAAGCACTCGATCGATTTCTTCAGGCATTTGCTCCGGGCTGCAGAAGATATGGGCATCATCCTGCGTGAATCCACGAACCCGCAGCATGCCGTGCAGAACGCCGCTGCGCTCGTAACGGTATACCGTCCCCCACTCCGCCCAGCGGAGGGGAAGATCCCGGTAGCTATGAAGCGAGTTTTTGTAGATCATGATATGGAAAGGACAATTCATCGGTTTTAGATAATATGATTCTCCGTCAATGTCCAATGCGGAATACATGTAATCTTCGTACCAAGTTAAGTGTCCGCTGGTTTCCCACAGATGAGCTTTTCCGATATGGGGAGAATAAACGAACTCGTACCCGTTCTTCAGGTGCTCATCCATGCAGTATTGTTCCGCTTTGTAGCGCACATAAGCCCCGTTGGGATGCCAGAGCACTAAACCACTGCCAACCTCGGGGTTTGTGCTGTAGAGATCAAGTTCTTTTCCCAACCGCCGATGGTCGCGCTTTTTCGCCTCCTCTAATTTTTGGAGGTAGTTGTTTAGCTCCCCCCCTGTTTTCCAGGCGGTACCATAAATACGCTGCAGCATGGGGTTCCGTTCATCTCCACGCCAGTAGGCTCCAGCAACTTTGAGCAGTTTCACCGCCTTGGGATTGATGTCTTTAGTACTCCTAACATGCGGTCCCCTGCACAAGTCAATAAAGTCGTCATGGGTGTAGATCGAGATTACCGTCTCTTCTTCCAGCGGCTCGCCATATTCGTCAAAACCACCTGCTTCCAGGCCAGCGATCAAATCCTGTTTATAAGGCTGATCCTTAAAAATCTCACGGGCCTCATCGGCTGGTAATTCCCTGCGGATAAACTCATGCTCCTCAGAGAGAACTTTCCGCATTCTTTTTTCAATTTCTTCCAGGTCCTCCGGAGTTAAGGGCCGGGGCAGGTCAAAATCGTAGTAAAAACCATCAGCGATAGGGGGGCCAATGGCAATCTTGGCAGCGCCTTCAGGGAATATGTCCCGCACTGCCTGAGCCATCACATGGGCAGTGGAATGCCTGATTTTCCAAAGCTCAGATCCCAGATAATTGTCTTTTTCCATAATACACCTCCAATTAAATAAAAACTCCTGCCAACTGGGGCAAGAGTTTCTCGCGGTTCCACCCAGATTTAAGTCAGAACTTAGAATGCCGCCTGGCTTATCTCATGGGGCCTGTAACGGGGCCAATCGGTTCACCTTACTATCCAATATGGGGTTCAGGTTTCCGCTCGCGGGGGGTTTTCACGGATAGTCTGCCAAGAAAGTTTTCAGTCTCCGACTTTCTTTCCCTGTTGAGGACTAATTCCGCTACTCGTCCCGGTCAATGCGTTTTATTTATTGCTGGATATTATATCGTATTTTTCCGGAAAAGCAAGTTGGTAGTAAGCGCCCAGAATTTTAAGGTTGATTTTATCCTCTTCATTCTTTTCATTTCTGAATGGCCTCTATGTAGCTTTTGATCTCGGGGACCGTGGTCAATTTATCGTAAAAGAAATTATTTACGATATTGATCACTTCATCCCGGGCAGTTTCCACATGGAAAGGAAGATTTTGGCCTTGTCTTTGATCCTCCAGTGCATCTCTTAGCTGCAGTAAATGCTGTACGACAACGGTTTCTTCATCGCCTTCCAGGGCCCGGACTACTTCCAGAATCAGTTGGTCTGCCTGGGCTTTTACGCTATCTACCGAGATGCTCGATTCGGGAAAACTGCATTCATCCATAGTCCGGATCAGCGCCCAGACTTGGTAAAGCATGGATGAGGGCTCATCGAACAGTTCCCTGATCAGGGCTGCCTCGCCGTACCTGCCGGTTAATCGAAAAATGTTGTACATCCTTTTGGCTGCCTTTCCATAATTTATATCTTTGGTAAGGTATTTGTTAACTTCTTTCTCCAGCTGGGTGATGTAGCGGTCCAGGGCGTTGGCGGAGACATGCTGGGCAAGTTTGGAAAAGATCGGAATTGAATCTGCATCCAGGTAAATCTCCTGGAAATAGGGATCCAGGAATCCATCCAACGGGGTGATTGATCCATCCGGGGCTTCCCAGGTAACATCCAGCATATTGCTGGCATTTACCAACTCTCTCCGAATGGGATCCGCAACCACCCAATCCAATTTGCACCAGCCGGGATCTTGGGAGACTTCAAACCAATCAACAACCACCTGATTACCGGAGGGAGAAGTTGCCTTAATCCGGCCCTCTTGGATTTGATCAACTGTCCAGGAGATAGAACTGCCGGCTCCATAGGCGTGATCTCCTATTACGACATCAAAGGGCCAGGATCCAAAACGGACTTCCATTAACTGGTAGGTGGGTCCCGATTCCGTTGACAGGGCTTTCTCGCGAATCAATTCAGCCAACACCTGGCAGGATTCTTTCCGACTGTCGGCGATAATATTTATGCGTTCAAAATAATCCGCATCGCCCGGATAGACCTGGATTTTGGACTGGGCTGCTGATCCAGAAAGAGCCAGAGCAGTCTCAACTTTCCCTGGAATATCTATAAATTCAACCAGCTGTCCCAGTTTTCTGAAGTGTGCTAGGTCTTCAGGGCTGAAATCCAGCATCGACACCTTGTGGCCGAATACGCCGGCTCGTTCATCAAAAACCACGTCATCTTCTCCCTGGGCAGCTGAGATGGCAGTCAGCCACTGCAGGGCATCTGATTCGTTCAACTCGATTCCTAATCGTTGAGCAGATTCAATGATACCCTGCAGATCCTTATTGGGTGGAGATTGTTTAGAAGCCATGAGTTGTTCTCCTTAGATATGGGAGGAGTTGGGATGTGTAATAAGGTCGGGCACAACAAATATTAAAGCTTGTTGTGCCTGGTTTAGGTCTAATGATGGGGATAGTCAGCTCGGAGAGTACTATTTACTTATTTGGGTGGTTCGCATTCCTGGATAAATAAATCATATTCCGGGCAGGATGATCCATCAGGGAAGACACAGGTCCCGATATTGTCACCAGCCTTGATAGTGTATCCCTGTCTTTGGCAGAATGAATACTCCATTCCGCAGCGACCAGCCAGGAAATCCCATTCATCACATTCTTTTCCGTCAGGAAATATGCAGATGCCCTGGGTTCCTTGATCAGTATCTCTCAGTTCCAGTTCATATCCCATTTCCTGGCAGTAAAAAGATGCCGGGTTAGGTATGCCGATGAAAGGATCTCCTTCTTCACCCTCCGCTTTTTCAATAAACGGGGTGGATTCTAGCTCAGCCTCTGATCCCGCGCAACCGGTTAAGAAAAATACCCCAAGTAAAAGTAGGGATACTGCTAGATGCGGCTTTGGTTTCGTAACCATATTGACTCCTTGCGGTAAAGCTTTATTTACCGCCTATGGGTTTTATACCACAATCCTGATTTGTTTGGAGTAGGACTAAATCCTTCCTCGTGATTGTGGAATAATTGGACCATGCTTTCTATTTAAACACTTTTGTTTTTTCTACTCTATTCATTAATTGAAGGCTGATAGATAAAATGCCCTAAGGGGATTATTCCTGTTTGGGGAAATTATTGTGTTCCTGTAACTTACAGAACAGTAAAGTATTGCGTAAGTAAACCTTTAGGCAGTAAAATGGAAGTATTATTTATTGTCCTTATTTCCCTTACAAAAATCTATCTCGCGATTAATTTTGTTTTTTGTGGAAAACCCCTTTTTAAATGAAGATTGATACCTATCGGAATTTAATTGATCAAATTGCTGCAGCTGTCTTGATTTTGGATGATAAAGGCATTATCCAGTATGCAAATCAAGATTCTCTAGACTTGCTCTGCTATGAAACTGAGGAGCAGATCCTGGGACGTGATTTTGGACAGTTAATTTCCCCTGATCAACTTCCATATTATAAAACTTCTTGCCAATCTATCCTGCAGGGGAACAAATCGCAAGAAAGTATCTTTAGTTTAATTAAGCAAGACCAGTCGATCATAAACGTAGTGCTTTCCGGCGCGGGAGTTCAGGATGATACTGGATTTATTTCCCAAATCATCTGGACGCTAAAAGATATCTCAGCTTTTAACTATAACTTTGAAGATCAAGAGCGGCAAAAAGAATTGGAGGATTTGCGCTGGTTAAGTGAGCAAGGAAGAGAGTTGCTTTCGATTAATCAGGGAGCCAATATTCTAGATTTTGCAGGTAGGGTGCTCCAGGAGAAACTGGGCAATTGTATTGTTTTTACATTATCTAATGTTGATCCGTCAACGCTCAGGTTAGAAGGCATTTACGGGATCGAAAAAAACATTTTGGAAAAGGTCTGGAAGTTGACCGGGGGAGATTTACATCGAAAATTATTTCCAATAGATAAGCGAACTATAGATACTTTAAGTAAGCGTCAGCTGTCCTTACATCCCGGAGGCCTCGAGAATTTTGCCAAAAGCCGGATACCAAAACAAGTAAGCCGCCAAATAGCGAAAACTGTGGGAATTGAGGACATCTACACAATTGGACTGGAAGGAAACCAACGAGTGATGGGCTGTTTTTATATCTTCACAAAACGTCCACAAATGATCCCAAATAAAAATCTGGTGGAATCGTTTACTTTCCAGGCAGCGTTAGCTTTAGAAAGAACCGAATATGCCGGAGATCTGAAGTTAAGCGAGCAGCAGTTCCAGATGGTATTTGAATATGCGCCGGACGGCTATTTTCTTAGCGATTTGCAGGGAAAGATTATTGAGGGAAATCGTGCGGCTGAGAAAATCTCCGGATATGATCGCGAGGAGTTAATCGGGGAAAATATTTTAAGTTCAGGTTTGCTTTCAAAATCCCAAATTCCAATGGCGGGGAAGTTGTTAGCACAAAACCTGCTCGGAAAAGACACTGGTCCAGATTATTTTACACTCACAAGAAAGGACGGCAGCTTAGTAGAGGTGGAAGTAAGTTCCCACCCCATAAAAATTGATGAAAAGATCATGGTGTTGGGTATTGCTCGCGATATTTCAGAGCGCAAAAAAGTTGAGGACAATCTTATCCAAGCCCATGATACCCTGACGCGAGTGCTGGAAGGGATTGATGCCCATGTTTATGTGGCTGATATGGAAACACACGAAATCCTTTATATGAACAAGAGAATGATCGAGGATTTTGGAGGGGATTTTACTGGCCGGATTTGTTATGAGGTGTTCCAGGTAGAAGAGGAGAAAATCAAACGCTGTACAAATAATCAATTGCTTGATGTACGGGGCATCCCTGGTGATGTTCAGATTTGGGACGAGAAAAATTTAAAGACCAAGCGCTGGTATAGAAATTACAATCGAGCTATTTATTGGAATGACCAGCGCTTGGTGAGGATGCAAATTGCAGTTGATAATACGGAAAGCAAACAGGCATCCAGTGCGCTGGAACTGAGCAAGGAACGCTACCGCAGATTATTTGATACATCCCACAATGCTTTGATGACCTTATCTCCACCAAGTTGGAATTTTACCTCTGGAAACCCAGCCCTGGTTAAATTATTTAGATTGGAAGATGAGGGGCATTTCCTGGCTTTTAAACCCTGGCAACTTTCCCCTGAATACCAGGCTGACGGGCGGAGCTCGAAAGAGAAAGCCCAGGAGATGATCAAGATTGCCATTAAAGAAGGCTCAAATTTTTTCCACTGGACCCACAAGAGGATTGATGGAGAAGAATTCACCGCAACGGTTCAATTGGACAGAGTGGATATTGAGGGGGAATATTTCCTGCAGGCAACAGTTCGCGATATCACTGAACAAGTACGTGCGGAAAAATTTTTAGAACAGCAAATGGAAGACTTGGCGCTGCTTAATGCCCTTAATGTAGCTGCCAACCAGGGTAAAGAGCTAAAGGAAATTTTCTCTCTGCTTTCGGGGGAAATGAAGTATATCTTTAGAAGCAAAGACACAACCGTATATTTAATAAACGAAGATGGGACTCGCTTATTTGTAGATATCGATAATCTAGACCAGGCTATTAGAGAACAGATAGAAAAATTATTAAAATTGAATTTGCCAGATCGGCTAGAGATGCCGATAGAGCAGGGAAGTGTCTACCAGGAAATACTCAGCTCCGGAAAGCCGCAGATCTTGACTGAAAAGGAAGTGATCATTGATTTAATTTCTGCCTTTTTAGCAGCTACATTCCTGCCCGATAGTTTAAGGAAAGCAGTTCGCAAGCTCATACCTCATATCTATCAGCTTGTGGGAATCAAGTCGGTAATTGTGGTGCCATTAATATCGGCTGGCAAACCCATCGGGATCATTGATATGTCCGCTTCCCACATTTTCTCTGAGGGGGACAAAGGTCGTTTTACTGCCATCGCTGAACAATTGAGTGGAATAATTCAACGGACGCAAGCGGAAAATGATCGGGAAACAAATATTCGTGAATTAGAACTGATCTATAAAACCTTTGTGGAAGGCAGCAGGCTTGATGACATTGATGAGATTAGCCAACACCTGGCAGAAATGATCCGCGAAGTAAATCCTGATTCCTATGTGATGGTTTCCCTATTTGATCCTGCAGTGAATGCTATTCGCGTCCGGGCGTTAGCGGGTTTGGGTAAAATGGCTGACCGGGTGTTTAAGATATTAGGGGGAAAGCCAGCAGATATCCAGATAAATGTATCGGATAATAGTCTTGATAGTGATCTTAATGCTCTTTATACGAGCGGGAAATTGGAACGGGTCCCCGATGGATTGTATGATTTAACGCGGGGCGCGATTCCGAGGAAGCTCTGTAAATCGGCAGAGCGATTGATGGGAGTCGGCGAGGTCTATATAGCAGGTTTCGGTTTAGAATCGATTTCCACCGGGGGCTTGGTGTTATTTGTTAAACAGGGGTCTCAGTTAAATCATCCGGAAGCGATTGAAACCATTGTCAATCATTTCGCGGTAATATTTGAACGCAGGCGGGTCCAGGCAGAGATACTTGAGCGAAAAGCACACCTGGAAGCTCTCCGGGAAGTTGAGTTATCTATCGCCAGCCAATTAAACCTGGATGAGTTACTCTATTCCATTGCTGATAAAGCGGCTTCGATTGTAAATGCCACCGCGAGTGGTTTCTTAATCCTCAACACGGACAGAGATATCCTGGAATATTGTGCTTATATAGGTTTTGATAAGCTGCCCGAAAATACTGATATAAGGCTTGGTGAAGGTTTATCAGGTAAAGTCTGGCAAAAGCAGGAAACGATCATTGTTGATAATTATGCGGAATGGGAGGGACGAGCGCCAGACTGGGTATCTGTGGGAAATTATTATCTTGCTGGCATTCCTGTATGCTGGGGTGATGAGTTGTTGGGTGTGCTGGAAATTGCTCTTGATCCCTCTGAGGCCTTATCGCAGAGCGACATTGATATGCTGGAGCTGTTTGCTGCCCAGGCGGCGATTGCTATCCAAAATGCTCACTTGTTCAGTGGGGAAAAGCGACGGCGGCAGGAATCTGAAACGCTCAGAGAAGTCGGGATGCTGATCAACAGGATGATGGACCGCCCAGATTTACTGGACAAGATTCTGGTAGCTCTCCAAAAAGTTGTTCCTTACCACAGTGCTTCAGTACAACTTGTCAGGGGAGAGGAGATTGTAGTGGAAGCCTTCCGGGGAACCGATCATCCCGAACGAGTGATTGGGACAGCATACAATATTAAAGAAAATAAGTTATCCCACACTATTTTATATGAAGGTAAGAAAATAATCCTTGAAAATGGGTTTGACTGCCAGGAACAATTAAAGGGTCCAAGTATAGGGAATGTTCAATCCTGGCTCGCGGTTCCATTAGAAGTTAAAGGTAACCGGATCGGGTTGATTGCTCTCGATCATTTTGAACCCGGCCAGTATTCGGAGCTTGATGCAGAATCGGTACAAGCTTTTGCTAACCAGGCAGCGATCGCGATTGAAAACAACAGATTGTTTGAAGAAATCCAGCGGCATACAGGGGAAATGGAGGTGGTCTACGAATCTGCGTTGAATATGATCCAGGAGCTGCAACCTGATGCATTGTTCGAATATCTTCACCAACAAGCTGAAACCCTTTTCGCCCCGGATGCTTTTATTCTGGCGACCTTTGATCCAACCTCAGAAATGATCCAGGTATCTTTCGCGTCAGAAGCTGGCATAAGGCAGACTCAGGTTGAGGGTCTTCAAATTTTCCCCAACGAAAAGAACTCCTTATTAAGTTGGATAATTAGGAAAAAAACCCCGCTGCTGATCGGGAATGTGGAAACAGATTCATTGCCGGTACAACCGCAGCAAAAAGGGGAAATTATCCATTCCTGGTTGGGTGTTCCGCTGCTGGTGGGTGACCGATTGATCGGTGCCCTGGTAGTGCAGTCTTACCAAGCCGAGGCATACAACCAAGAGCATCGCAGATTATTGCAATTGTTAGGTAATCAGGCAGCTATCGCATTGGAAAACAGCCGCTTATTTGAAGAAGCCCAACGAAGATTGTCGAGGATTTCGTCTTTGCGAGAAATAGACCTCGCGATCTCTGGAAGCGTTGATCTCCAAATGACTCTGGAAGTGCTGATCAGCCAGTTAATTCAAACCCTGGGGGTGGACGCTGCCTGTGTGCTGCTTTATAAGCCACACACACAAACCCTGGAATATGTCAGTGCCAGCGGTTTACAAACAGAATCATTAAAATATACCTCACTCAGGCTTGGTGATGGTTTGGCAGGAAAGGCAGCCTTGAAGCGGGCCCCGGTTTTTATCCCTGATTTAACCACCCAGTCCACCAGTCTGCAGAAATCTCCCCTCTTTGGAGAGGAAGGATTCACCACCTATTTTGCTAATCCATTAATCGCGAAAGGTGAACTTGTTGGAGTGCTGGAGGTTTTTAACCACAGCCAGTTGGACCCGGATCCGGAGTGGTTAAATTTCCTGGATGCTTTAGCACGTCTTGCTGCAATTGCAATCGACCGCCTTAATTTGTTTAACGATTTGGAGAAATCTAATGTTGAACTCGTGCAAGCTTATGATGCCACGATTGAGGGGTGGGCACGAGCTATTGAACTCCGGGATGGGGATACCGAAGGACATAGTCGGCGGGTGGTGAAGTTATCATTAAATTTGGCTCAGAAGATGGGAGTGGCCGGGGAAGCATTAATTCATATCCGCCGGGGAGCGCTGCTCCATGATATTGGGAAGATGGCTATTCCTGATGGAATCTTGTTAAAGGACGGGAAATTATCGGATGAAGAATGGGTGATTATGAAGAAACACCCAGTTTATGCCTACGAGATGCTCTCTTCCATTCAATATCTAACACCCGCACTGGATATTCCCTATTGCCATCACGAATGGTGGGATGGCTCTGGATACCCCAGGGAGATTTCTGGAGAGAGGATCCCCCTGGCTGCCCGTATCTTTGCCGTAGCGGATGTTTGGGATGCGCTGCAATCAGATCGCCCGTACCGGGAGGCATGGTCCGAAGCCAAAACAGCCGACTACATCAAGAAACTTTCTGGCACTCAGTTCGATCCCCAGGTGATTAAAGCGTTTTTTGAAATGATTGATGAATCCTGAAAAGGAAATAATGGGGGAAATCAACGAATTAATTATCCAAAAAAATAGATTCTGTAGAAAATAAATATTTTCTCAATAATTTTCATCGTTTGTTAAAAACCCGCACAGCTCCCCGGATTTATCTTTGCTAATTAGAGTGTTTTAGGCATTTAATTCCAAAAATGAGGTCTTGACAAGGGCATTTTCTATGCTATGATATGAACACAACCCGATAAAGTGGGTTATGTGAATAAGTAAGAAACACAGGAGAGACTAATGTCTAAACCAGAATCCGTTGTAATGCCGGGTGAAACCACAGTTGATGTTCGGATCGATTCAGTCCAAGCCATCATTCAAAGTTTAGTCCTGATGGTGAGAAGTGAAGAACTTTCCGGGCTCAGTCCCTGGATCTATGAGACAGTCAACGCGCTTACCCCTGAGCAGAAAGCCACCCATAAACTGGTGGTGATCGGATTCCATTACGCTGTAATACCTTCCCGATTGTGGAAGGACTTTCCAACATATCTGGCTCATCTGGAAAACAGTGATCCGTACACTCTGCGGGACAACGTATTAGATTTTTACCTCAGTTATGAGCCCTGTGGAAAAGCGGGAAAACAGATTGAAGCGACCAGGGAGTCACTTCTGGCTGACGCGGACTTTTTCCTGGAATATTTAGGAACCAGGTTTGGTGAAGATTTAGTTGATCCGGAAATTGAAGTAAAAGCCCATCAACTGCTGAATGACCCCGGCCAAATGCAGCAGGTGATTGTCTCCCACTTGAAATTCATGTGGAAGGAATTTTACCAGGCGGAATGGGAGCGAATTACACCTATGTTGATTGACACAGTGATGGCTTTTGAAGAGATTAATTTCAGCAGTATGAGTCGGGAGGAAGCCGCCAAATATATTACAGGGAAGGATTTTAATGAGGAGAATTGGGATCTCAATTCAGAAGAAATCAACCAGCTGGTTTTTGTACCCAGCACCCATACAGGTCCTTACCTGGGAAGGTTTCGATACAAAAACACACTGGGCGTGATTTTTGGGGCCCGTCTTCCAAAAGATACAAAGGTCCACGCTCCGGATCTGAGCAGAAATGAGATCACCATCCGGCTCAGCGCCCTTGCTGATGATGTCCGACTTCACATATTGAAGCTGATAGCGGAAGAAGGAGAGCTGCGATCACAGGTAATTATGGAGAGGCTGGAGCTCAGTCAGTCAGCCGCATCCAGGCACCTGAAACAGTTGAGTGCCACAGGATATCTGATTGAAAGGCGATGTTCGGGAGCAAAATGTTATGCATTGAATGGCGAGCGGATTCAGGACACATTGAAAGCAGTGTCGGCGTTTTTACTCTGCGATTAGCTAAAGCTTTGGAGGTGGAAAATGGTGAGATCAAAATAGAAGTTTGTCAATAAGCAAAATATTACAAATGGAATGCAGTACTTGAAGAAATAATTACTCATATCGCTAAATGGAGAAATAACATGTTTACCAGGAATAACTATTACATAGAAAGACAACGCAGACAGGATGAAATTGCTCAAGCCGCACAATATCGGATGGTTCAATCAGTCTCAGAACCCTGCGAATCCAATGTCAATAAGATGAGCATTCGGATGTTGGATGCAGTGGGTTCCCGGCTGGTCCAGTGGGGCAGCCAACTGCAGTGCCGCTGCGCTGAAATGGCTATGACCGCTTCAAAGCGCACAATATAATGAAACTAAAATTTCAAAAAGGGAAACATCCTCTTAGCTAAACCGGAGCATTTTTCAATGCTCCGGTTTTTCTATTAATTGAAAAGGGACCGGATTCCTTTATGCACTGAACCCCTAAAACTGGATTTTATTTTTTTTCTTCCGCAGTATCTTCGTTTGATTGGGATCCTTCCTGCATAAACAGATAAATTAATATTAATCCCAGACCCAGAACCAGGGGAAACAATCCAAATAACAGCAGCAAATCAAGTACCTCCCGGATCAGTTCGGGATTATGCTTTTGCTTCGATATCAACAGGGCTGCATATCCGCGGCGCAGATACAGCCGAAGAATTTACACGTCAGAAAGCGAAGATCATTGCTGCCCTGGCTGCGATTGACGCAGATGTGGTCGGTTTAATCGAAATTGAAAACAACGAATTTGAAGCTGTTGACGATTTAGTTGCCGGTCTAAATGACGCTGTAGGCGCTGGTACTTACGCCTATGTAGACACCGGTTACATCGGTACAGACGCGATCAAAGTTGCTTTCATCTATAAAACAGGGACAGTTTCTCTGGTTGGGGATTATGCAGTCCTCGACGAATCCGTAGACAGCCGTTTTATTGATACCAAGAATCGCCCTGCCCTGGCCCAATCCTTTATGGATAATGCCAATGGCGGTATCTTCACCGCGGTGGTCAATCACCTGAAATCCAAAGGTTCTTCCTGCGATGACCTTGGAGACCCTGATCTGGGTGACGGCGCAGGAAACTGCAACCTGACCCGCACCGCCGCTGCTGAAGCCCTGGTGGACTGGCTGGCAACCGATCCGACAGGCAGCGGGGATGCCGACTTCCTCATCATCGGCGACTTGAATGCTTACGACAAGGAAGATCCGATTGATGCCATCCTCGCAGGTGGCTACGATGATCTGGTTTACCAGTATCTTGGCGAGAACGCTTACTCTTACGTTTTTGATGGACAGTTGGGCTACCTCGACCACGCGCTGGCGAATGGTGCCTTGGTCCCCGAGATTTCTGGCGTCACCATCTGGCATATCAATGCCGACGAAGCCAGCCTGATCGACTATGACATGTTCTACAAGAAGGACCCCCAGGATGCCATCTATGCCCCTGACGCCTATCGCTCCTCCGACCACGATCCGGTTTTGATCGGACTGGATGTCTGTGACGAGATCGCGCCCACGATGGAAATCACGCTATCTACCGAAAGCCTTTGGCCTGCCAACCACAAGTACGTGGATGTGACAGCTACAGTTATTGCTTCAGACAACTTTGACCCCAACCCAACTGTTACGCTGCTTTCTGTCACCTCCAGTGAAGCGGATGATGAAAATGGTGATGGCAGCACCGTGGATTATATCGTCATTATTGATGACTATACCTTCCAGTTGCGGGCTGAACGTTCTGCTACAAACAAGGATGGTCGTGTTTATACCATTACCTACCAGGTGGAGGATGCCTGCGGCAACGTGACCATTGAGTCAATGACGGTATTGGTTCCCTTTAGTCAGAAGAAATAAGTAACAATAAGAGAAAAAAGACGAGAGATATAAAAAACACTTGATAGCGATATCAAGTGTTTTTTTGTGGGAAGTACGGGATTCCTCTAAATGTACAGGTCTCTCTTTGAGTAGGTCAGATAGGCGCCAACCATACTCACGGCAATGATCCCGAGGGACAACCAGACAAAGGGAAGGTCAATTTTAGACTCATGCAGCAGGGCAGCAGGATCGAAATATTTGAACGGAGTATAGTACTTCAAAAATTCAAAGTCCTCATTCAACCCAGCGATAACTGAGATGAAATATGTGCCCAGCAGCAAGGAAACCGCGACAGAGCCGGAGTTTTTGTGCTTTTTCATTGCGCTTCCCAGGAAAACCCCAACTGCCAGGAAAATACACTGGGTGATAAACAGGGACACCATACCCAGGAAAACAAAACTATAAAATTCTGCATCGGGGTTATATCGGGCTGTATTAACCAGCACAAGGCCCCAGGTTACTAATGCCAGAACAATACAATTGGTTAATACCGCCGCAGTTTTGGCTGTAATCAGGGTGCTCCGCTTAATCGGAAGTGTCAACGAAAACTCAATAGTTTTATCCCGTTCTTCTTTGGAGATGATGTCACTCCCCCATATCACCGCTGCGATGGATAAGATTAACCCAATGAAGACATACATCACCCCGAAAAATCCCGTTACAGTTGTCAAGTTAAAAGCATTCATGCTGAAGGCATCCAACATGGCCGAGGGCATACTGTCCAGGATGGCTAATAATTCCGGGTTTTCAGCATAGGCTGAAAACTTGGCAAATCCAACCGTCATGAAAAAGAGGCTGATTCCACAATAGATTAAGAGGGATTTATAATTTGCTTTTAGTTCCCACAAATAAATTCTCATTGTTTAACTCCTTTCAAACCTTATACCGCCGTGTGGATGTTGCGTTTTGAATACAGCAGGTAGCTGGCTGGAATCGCAACCAGGATGGTGATCACACTGATCAGGGCTAGGGGCATATCATAAGCCGCATTCTTGATAATAAAATTGGGTTCAAAATGTTTAAAGGGTGAAATAACCTCGATGGTATCCTCTCCCAGCATACTGCCAAAAGCGCTGATCACATACATCCCGAAAGCCAACGCCATTGATAAGGGAGTCACACTTCGAACGCGTTTCATCAGCAAGGAAATCAGCACCCCTACTGCCAGGAAAAACATTTGAAATACAACAATGCTAAGCAAAAGCAATATTAGCGATTTGGTCTCATAGGGCTGTCCATCATTTAACATATTGATTACCAGGAAACTGCTCACCCAAACTACAAGATTGGTAATGGTTAAACTTGCAATCGCAGCCAATAACTTGGCGGTCAGGATTTTTCCCCGACCAATCGGTTTCGCCAGCAAAAAGTCTGCTGTTAATTCTCTTTCTTCAATCGAGACCAGTGAAAAACCGTAGTTGGAGGCTTGGATTGCCAGGCAGATCTGGCAAAAAAGGAACGCCAACCCATACATGCCCAGAATCGAGGAAAAGTCCATATCAGTCATGCCAAAGGCAATTAAAAATTCCTCTGGAAAACTCGCCAGCACTTCATTTAACGTTTGGATATCCGCGGATATACTGGAAATAGCAGACAGGTAGATCAGGATAATCAGGAAAATGGACACTGACCAGATACCCACAGATTTCAAATACGATTTAAACTCATGTTTATATATATTCATACTTTACCCCTACTCGTAATAATGGATGAAGATTTCTTCCAGGGTGGGCGCTTCGATGGTCACATCAGAAATTTTCTTTTCACTGATCAATTTAGTGATCAAGTTGATATCACCTTTATAGAAAAAATTGACAGCGCCGTTTTCCTTCTCCAGCTTAATCACGCCAGGGACATCAAATCCCTTTTCATCAATCTCATCGGCCACCACGTGGATCTTTTTGTAATTATCGCGCTGCAGCGTTCGTACGTCTTGAATATCCACGATGCTGCCTTCCTTGATAATCGCCACCCGGCTGCACATTTTCTGCACCACACCAAGGATGTGCGATGAGAGGAAAACCGTCACACCGCGTTTGTTCTCCTCTCGAATGAGTTTGTAAAACTTCTTCTGCATCAGCGGATCAAGACCGCTGGTCGGCTCATCCAACAACAGAAGCCTTGGTCGGTGCAAAAGCCCTTGCACGATGCCCACTTTCTTTTTATTCCCGTAGGATAGATCGTCAATCCTTCGCTTCAAATCAAGCTCCATCAGATCTGACAGCTCATAAATCCGTTCAGTGCAGTCTTTCTTGTAAAAACTCGCCGAGTATTTCAAAAGCTCAAGGACTTTCATGCCCTCGTAATAAAAAACTTCGGAGGGCAAATATCCAATATCTTGCCTTATCTCAGGTCCATGTTTGATGGCGTCCTTGCCGAAGATTTTTGCTTCTCCGCTGGTCGGGTAGATCAAAGAACAAAACAAGCGGATGGTGGTTGATTTTCCAGCCCCGTTGGGGCCGATGAAGCCAAAGATTTCTCCCTCTTCCACATTAAAAGATACATCGACAATCCCCCTCGCTTTTCCGTAGTACTTGGTTAGATTGTTGGCTTCAATTATGCTCACGACAAGGCTCCTTTGTTTCAAGTGATCGTTGATTAAGCATTCGATCAGTTAAATTTCATATTGGTGGCACTGTGCTATTTTACCAGTTTTATGCTTGAGAACATCCCTGAATAAATCAATGTTACCCCTATTCTCATGAACTAAGGTTGGCTGCTGCTGGCTAGGATACCAGTTCACCCTTACTCCCCCCTCTCCTGTGATGGGCTATTCACCCTGGTTAACCAAAAATTCACTCGGAAAGGGTGGTTTCACTTCGCGAGAGGGCGGAGCGGAAAACGCTGCGCCCAGAAGGGGCTGTCCCAAAAGTAATTGGCACAGCCCCTTAAAATTTAATATAATGGGG
>CAZHHT010000063.1:0-16555 GCA_964532455.1 uncultured Anaerolineales bacterium | reverse complement strand
CAAAGATCGCGTTGTGCCTATCAATAAGCGTCTAGCGGAAGCCATCATTGATTGGCAATTTCTGGTAGGCGCAGAAGGATTAATATTGAGAAGTTTGGGAAGGAATAAGATTCCCGGAGATAGTATCAGCACAACGGGGTTATATAACATCGTTCAAAAACGCGGTGCTATGATTGGGAAACCCGCTCTGCAGCCCCATGATCTGAGGCGGACATATGCTGAACTAGGCAGACGGGCTGGTGTACCAATATCCCAGATCAGCAAACTGCTGGGGCACTCCAGCATCAAGACCACCCAGGAGTATCTCAATGTCGAACTCGACCTAGAGATGACCATCAGTGACTTCGTGCCGTTCTGATTTCTCTTGATTGCGGCATGCCTGGTATCACCGTTTGCGCTTGGAAGCGTTCTCGCCGTGAAGAGCTTGCCCTTTTTGGCCAAGAAGTTCTAAAAAAGGCTGCTGAGTTGGTTTCTGTTAAATGCAGTTCTGGTGTCTTGTCGACAAGTTTGCTCATTCCTGACTGGGAAAGTCCGCAAATACTTTCGCACGGTAAGAGATCCACGGCTGCTGTGTCACAAACATGAAAAGCAACAACGTGGAGTGTGTTCTTGCGTACAACGGAAATGATTGGAGATCATGATTGCTCATCTACTCCCCTGTTATTGTCCAGGAGAAACAAACCAGGCGCGGCAGAAAGAGGGTTCGGAAATATATGCGTTCGAGATTCGATTCCAATACCGCCCACCTAATTGGATCCATCCCGAATCACATACAGAAGAAGTTGAGCAGTTCCTAGCCATGCTGCGATTTGAGCAGAAAAGCCAGGTAGAAAAACTCCCCGAATCCCTCAAATGAGGTTGAGGTGGGGTTTTCATTTCATAGCTTAGTACCAGAGTTAACAGATCAATATACAACTGTTAAATCTGCAGCCGAATTCAGCGGTTAAAATCAGCAATGTCTTCGTCGATTGTTAAGGAAAAGAATATTAAAAACTAGGAAAATCGGACAAGTCTGGCTTATTGATCAGGGGGATTTGATTGATTATCTCTAAGGAGCTAATCAATCAAAAGATAAAAGATTTGGTCTACAAAACGATCTGTAAACATTGGGTTTGCTGAAAAAAATACTTAGAGAACTATGGTATCGATTAGGTATTCAGTAGTTCACGCTGAGAAGGTGTGAACTACTGAATACCTAGGTTGTGGATTCGAACCCCGCCCGGGGTAGAGTCTGGCTGGGAGGTGATCCGTTTGGTAACTTATTCTTTGTTTATCTTAAATATATCCTCTAATTTTGGAGCTGGATCTCTGGATAAACCCGCTGCATCAAGGCGATACTTCTGCGAATGAAGGAACCATAATAATTGAAGATAGATTTTGTCCTTGTGAGGAAATCGTTCGAATTTTTGAATCAATTCATTCAAACAGGCCAAATAGAGCTCAAATGGATTTGTTTTGACTAACTGGGTTTCATACTCAAGATGATTTGGATATGCAGCCCTGCATTCCGCAAATAATATTTCTAGTTCGTCAATGAATAACCCATTCATGGGTGAAGCCCCGCTGATTTCAAGGATGGGAGCAGGTGACACTAGAATACAAACAGTCTGCAAATCCTGACTTTCGATCTTTAATTGTCCCCCAAAAGAGAAGGCTTCCTCTTTCTTCCCTTTTCGATCCTCCATCTCAACCACCCCTGCACAGACGCGGGCAGTTTTTTCGTCATTCCAGGGGTGAGCAATAGTTAGGCGTTCTATTTCTCCTTTTAGGTGTTTTACAAAAAAGCGAGCACGCAGAACATCGAAGTGTTGTTCTGTGGGAATTGAAGAAATATAAATATCCAGACGAAAATTGTCAGTAGGATGATCTAATTGAGGATAATGATACAAGTATCCAATCTTGGGTAAGGTGCTGTCTGGTTTTTCAGCCATTGTAAACTCCGATCAATGGATAGTGCTATTGTAAATAATTAAATTGCCGCCTGTGCGTCCTGCTATTCTACTACCATTATTGACTTTAACTAATATTAACTACCCAATGATTACATCACTAACCAGGCGTTTTCAGTCCTGGCGCTGCTTTGTTTAAGAATAAGAAGACCTCCGAGGTATTTATTTCAGAAAAAAAGGCTCCGGATTTTTCCGAGCCTTTTCTAGTCAATTTAGCCTATGTTCTTTCGTCAATTTTCCCTGCGGATTTAGGGAACCTGAACCACTCTTTCCCCAGAGGCGTGATATTCATAGGTTTCGCCTTCTGCATAAAGTATGATGATGTAGCCAGGGGTGATCACCTGGGCGTACTCCACGCCGGGCTCTGAGACTCCCAAACTGGCATCCGCAAAATTGAATTCCTTTACGCTTTCGGTGTCCATTTTTTCTATATCAGCACCGGTTTTCAGGGCAAGGTCAAATTTCGCCAGCATCACCAGGGAATCAATATCTTCTGATAGCGGGGGAATAGGCGCCTCACCGGGATCTGAATTCTGATCCGAGGACAGGCTGCAGGCGGAACTCATAAGCATTAAACTAATTACGAGGCTGCTCAAAATTATCCGTGTTCTTTTCGATTTCATGGCTCTATCTCCAATTAATAATCAAATCCAAAATCTGGTCTTTGTCAGGGCAATTTCCAATAAACTACTTGAGATAGATATGCTGTAAAACCGGGTGTATCAGTTGCGGCCACCAGCACTCCAAATCTGCCCTTGTTGAAGGAGCTGTCGGTCTTTTCAAATACTTGGTGCCCGTTGATGTATCCGGTTAATTTTGACCCTTTGACCTTAATCCCCAGTCGGTTTGTCCCGCCCGGACCCGCGTTGATATGTCCGCTGCCGGTCCATTTCTTAATCACAGTGTATTCCTCGTCTTCACTGTTCCAGGTACTTAACCTGAAGGAACCATCGCAGGAGATGCTGATCAGATATCCCTGGCTGGTATCCGGTGCACGGAAAATCATGCCGTAGCGGTCTTTCCCACCGCATTCTTCCCCGAAAGTGCCGGTGATTTCTAGGTAAAAATTAGTCAGATCTCCCCAGGAAAGGCTCCAGGTTTCATATCCGTTGGCCTTTTTTGCTACCAGGATCATCTGGCCTTCCTCCACTGCATAGCTGGATTGGGGCTCATCATATAGATAAAAATTGGATCCATCATCAAAGGTGTCTTTAAATGTTGGAGAACCAAGGGAAAGAACCGGATCCCCTGGTACCCCCTCGGGTGTATCTGTTACCGTGGGAGTTAGGGTCAGGGTTGGGGTTGGGGTATTGGTCGCTGTCGATGACGGTGTTGGGGGTTGCGGTGAGCCATCCTCGGGGGGAGCCAGTGTGTCTGCTGGTTGGTCCGGCGTATCAAGGATCAGCGGTTTTGCGGTTAACGTTGCTGCCACGAAGGTGGCAATGACATCCTGATCCTGGATAGGAGGAGTCTCCTGCCGGGGGACGCAGCCTGAGAGAAGAGTAAATATTATAAATATTGCCACTAGTTGTTTCATGGTCTTGCTCCCTATAGACTAAACCCGAAAAGCAGCTAAAATGATTCAAGCTTAAGTGTACCCGTTTCGGTGGCTCCGTCAACGTTCTTTGGACATTAGTCAATTATTTGTAAGTAAGCAGTATTCAGTTGCCAGACAATAAACAGTTTTGACAAATTTACCAGTTAGGCCCTTCAATACGGCCTTCGACCTACTGAAGACAGGCGTCCGGCTCCCTTCGATACGTCTATGATAAATCTGTCCTGAGCTGAACGCAGAGAAGTCGAAGGGCTCAGTTCCTTGCTCCCCCTTCCACCTGGAAGGGGGTTGGGGGGTAGGTACAACTCCAGATGAGACCTATCCCTTCGCCCCTTTCCTTTGATTAGTACAGGTCAAGCCCCAGGTAGGTATAATTCAACTACTCTCTCACACACAATCACCAAGACCCCTGATTCTCTTTATATCTCTCCCTTGAGCGAGCTTTAGAGGGAGAGCCAGCTCTCGATATTTCATGCCGAACGGGCTAATTTCCTGAAAATACAGCTCAAGCAGGAGCCATTCGGCAAGCTCAGGATATGCTCTTCGATATAACCTTCAGCTTACACTGAACATCTTTTGATAGATAGTCCGCTCCAGGAATCCTGAGTAGCTAGGAGCGCAGTTTGCGTAGCGCGTATCGAAGGGAGCCAGATATAAAACAGTAATAAGTTTACAGTTTCTGTGTTATTCCCCGAAATAATACTCAGGCATTGTTTCGTTGTGATCTTACAACTCCCCCGGGTATTTTCCGTATATGAATATGAAATCAAAAATAATTAAAGATAGTGGGATTTACTGCCTTTGAAAAACAAAGGGTCCCGGGAGAGAATATTTTGGATAAAAGAATCAAATTTAGTTTGTTTTTAATAGCCGCTTTGTCAATTGCGGCAGTGAGCTGCACTGCCATTCCGGCGGTGGGCAGGATAGGTTCCCATACCGAAGTGATTGATGCAGAAGATGCTGATTCGGTCACAGTGGAGATCATAATGGGCGCAGGGAAACTGATAGTCCAATCGGGGGCTGAAGCCTTAATGGAAGGTGAGTTTCACTACAGTTACCAGGATTATGATCCTGATATTACCTATCGCCTCCGCAGTGGTGGAAGAGGTGACCTGTTAGTAGAACAGGATTGCGTACCGAAGTTCCGTGTCCAGTCAAACTACAAGAATGAATGGGAATTGGTCTTTAATGAAGAAATCCCACTCGATCTAGATATCACTCTCGGGGCCGGAGAAAGTATTCTTGATCTGGCTGACTTGAACCTGGAGTCATTTGCCTTAAAGATGGGCGCAGGCGCTGCTTATGTGGACCTAAGCGGAACATTGGATCAAGATCTTTCGGTTAACATTCAGGGTGGCGTAGGTGAGCTTACAGTGCTGTTACCACCCGATACCAACATTAACGCTGAAGTCACAGGCGGTTTGGGTGAGATTAATGCCAAGGGTTTGGATCGGGATGGGGAGATGTTTGTCAGCAAGTATTCCGGATCTGGAGCTGTCGTGAATATAATAATTGAAGCTGGGATTGGACAGCTTAACATACTAGTTCAATGAAGCAATAAGGGAACATAATGTTGAGTTGTGTTCCTGATACAAATGGAGGGAAAAACTATGGATTATGGAAATTTAATCTCAAAAACATGGGATATCATCTGGAAAAATAAATTCCTAATACTGCTAGGTGTCCTGGTTGCACTCAGCGGCGCTGGAGGTGTCGGGGGGAATCCATCCCAGTTTACAGCTCGCGGGAATGACCTTGACTGGCAAAATTTACCCCGATTTGATTACGAATATGGTTCCCCATTCCAAAATTTTGATATGCCACTCATCGCCGTGGGCGGGATTGTTCTGCTGGTAGTCTTCCTGTTCCTGGTTGGTCTGGCTTTATGGACCGTGGGGACAATCTCCCGCGGAGGATTGATCAACGCGGTTAATGAAATCGAGCTTGGCAATCCAACCAATTTCTCAGAAGCTTTTCGAGCCGGTTGGCAAAATGGCTGGCGTTTGATTGGCATTGGGCTGGTACCGGCAGTTCCGGGTTTTGTTTTGGTCTTTTCCAGTCTGATAACTCTGGGATTGTATGGAGGTTTTGAAGTGCTCTCCCGGGGAGTGAACAATCCAATTGGGGAGGGTATTTTCCTTCCTATCCTGGTTTTGGCCTGCATCCTGGTACCGGTGATGTTAATCCTGTCTTTATTAAGGGTGTTTGCCAACCGGACCTGTATGCTGGAAGATCTGAATGTCTTCAGCTCCTACCGAAGGGGATTTGAAGTGTTGGGAGGCAACCTGGGTCCGGCAGCATTATTATTCCTGCTGCAAATCGCCATAAGTTTCGGGATTGGGATTATGATGCTGATTCCGGGCATACTGATCGCGTTGTGCTGTTTCCTGTGGCCGGTGTTCCTGCTGGTAGAGGGCGGGTTTGCCGCCTTTTATTCCACGCTGTGGACCCTGGCCTGGAGGGGGTGGACAGGGTTGCCTGTTGTGGTCAGTGATGAGGAAGTCGTAAGCAGTGAAGGGTAAATGGCATTCAGTTCGGGCAAAGTATTTCGTGTATGCTTGAAAATAAGTGATACTGCAGATGCCAGATGAAAATTCCTAGAAATTAGCCCGGTCATTAATGACCGGGTTGAGAACTGCGTCCCCCATACGGGGACTTTTTGTAATTTACAGGGCAATATCCTTCATTTCTAATTGAGAGTAATTTGTTCCTTCCTGGTGATGATGTTTCTGATTTCCTACATACTACAATAAAGCATTCAATCACCCCCATAATTTATAAAGTGTTGTGACTTAGTTTTTTAATTATATAGCCCTTCAGGGCGCTGTTATTAGCCGGGTGATAAATCACCCGGTGAATATTTATCAACTGGGCAATCTTTGAAACCATTGGGAAACGATTATGGTTTTACCGGCGGCTTTTTGTATTTTAACGGTTTGTTTGTTAAAACTCCCCTTTGTCTGGTAGGAATATAAATAATTTATAAATAGCGAAGCAGACGATTCACAATATCTGAGTTAGACAGTATAGTAGTGTATAAAAACTCAAATCAATTAGAAGAGGATAGTTATGAAAATAAATGTGGGTGATTTGGCTCCTGATTTTACGCTGAATAGTCATCTAGATAAAGAAGTCACATTAAGTGAGTACCGTGGGAAAACAACTGTTCTGGTATTTTTCCCGTTGGCTTTTACGCCAGTTTGAACCAGCCAAATTCCGTCATATGAAGCAGAGTATGCGACATTTGCGGAATTAGATGTCCAGGTTCTGGGCATAAGCGTTGATCATATCCCGGTTTTAAAAGCATGGGCAGAGGATATTGGCGGAATTTCGTACCCGCTAATCAGTGATTTCTGGCCCCACGGGGAAATAGCCGAGCGATATGGGGTATTGCGCGAGGAAGGTAAATCAGAACGGGCAATTTTTATTATCGATAAAGATGGAATTGTTCAATATGTAGATATTCATGATATCGATGAACAGCCCGACAATGCGTTATTGTTTCAGGAAATCCGACGTATACAGCCGGATCATAAACCCGTCAAAGTTCCTGAGGAGAAGAAATCTGAGGACGAGCTGACCCTGGAAGGGGTGGTTTTGTTTTGTAATAAGTGGTGTCCAGGCTGCCGGAGAGCCCGGCTTTGGTTTGAAAATAACCGGGTTGAGTACACGGAATATGACGTCACTCGCAATCCGGCTGCTGCCAAACAGGTAAAAGAATGGACTGGCGGCAATTTAACCACTCCGACATTTTATATCCACGGAGAGATTGTAGTGGATTGGAAAGAGGATGAGGTTGCCCGACTGCTGCGATAAAGAAGGTTGAATCCAGGGCTGGGAAACTGGCCCTGGATTTTATTATACGGGGATAGACACCTGTTTTTTCTCGAGAAGGTTAAGATAAGGGGATTCTAGAATCGATCAAGGAAAATTTCAAAAAACCGGACGTTTGACAAGATTTGGAATATTTAGTAAACTTGTTTAGTATATATATATTCAATATCTGAATAGTATGGTAAAAAAATCATCCGCACACAATCTGGAATATATTCTGCTTGGTTTGATCCGCGAGCATCCTGATCATGGATATGCACTTTATGACCGGCTGCGAAAAAACCCTGAATTATCTCTGATCTGGCAGGTTAAACGCAGTAAATTGTATTACCTGCTGGAAAAACTTGAATCGGAAGGATTGCTTTCAGTTTCTATCAGCAGCCGGGGTCATTACCCGAAACGAAAGGTATATCAGCTTACTTCCCCCGGGGAAAAAACTCTTGAGAGCTGGATGAACTCGCCAGTTATGAGCAGCCGATATATCCGCTTGGCTTTCCTTTCCAAACTCTATTTTCTCCTTCGTGAAAATAAGGAGGGGGAAGTAAAATTGATCAATCAGCAGATAAAGATTTGCCAGGGCTGGCTCCAGAATCTGCAGCGGCAGCATCAGTCTCTGGAGAAGGAAGACTTTATTAACTCCCAGGTATTTCTTTTTAGGATTGGACAAATAAATGCCATGCTGGAATGGCTGGAAAACTGCCGGGAACAAATTTCTGGATAATTCATAGATGAATTTAATCATAAGATGAGGGAGAGCACCAAATGAAGAAAGCAGTATTAATTACATTTTTAGTATTAGTTATTGCTTCCGGCTGCAGCGTGCTGCCGGGATTATCCCCCACGGGACAAAGCATAGAAATTATCGATACGACCGGGCATACGGTGACCCTGGATGGAATACCAGAACGCATCGCCATTGCCGGTAGAGCGACCATTATGGTCCAGGATGCGATTTTTCTCTTTGGCGATGCGATTCAGAAAGTGATTGCCCTGGAAAATAGAAACCAATCAGCCTTTAGTTTTTTACCTGTAGTTGATCCGGGAATCTACGATAAGGAAATATTTGAGATGAATGCAGGCCCAGAGCAAATCGCCGCAACGCATAGTGATCTGGTGATCCTGAAAAGTTTTATGGCTGAGCAGTTGGGTGAACCGCTGGAACAGTTAAGCATTCCGGTAGTCTACCTGGATCTGGAAACACCAGAGGCTTTTTACCAGGACATAATCGTTCTGGGTCAGGTCTTTGGTAAACCGGAACGGGCGGAAGAAATCATTAACTTTTACCAGGAACGGGTGACCCGGGTTGAGGATTTAGTTTCTGGTGTCGGACCAGTTCAAAAACCTGAGGTCTTGATTCTGAAGTACTCCGATAAAGGTGGCGAAGTCGCTTTCAGTGTGCCCCCGGTTTCCTGGCTGCAAATGAGAATTGTGGAAATTTCCGCTGGTTCTCCGGTTTGGAAGAGCCTGGAGGTAAGCGGCGGATGGACAATAGTTAACCTGGAGCAGATCGCAGCCTGGGATCCGGACCAAATTTACATTATTGATTACTCGGGAAATGCCAGCGACGTCAAAGCTGATTTGCTGAACAATCCAATTTGGAGCAACCTGCGGGCAGTAGAAAATGATCAGCTCTTTGCTTTTGGTTTTGATTTTTACAGCTGGGATCAGCCGGATACACGCTGGATTCTGGGTTTGCAGTGGCTGGCTACAAAAATCCACCCGGATTTGACCGCTGAGATCGATATTATGGAAGAGGTGAGATCATTCTACTCAGAACTATACAATCTGGATCCCGGGGTGATCGATGCAGAGGTTCTGCCAGCCTTAACTGGAGACCTCCCCTGATTAATCGTTAATGAAAAAATATTCTTTCTCGAAAACGCTTCTATTCCTGGCTTTGGGGGTTCTGGCTGTTTTGCTGGTATCGGTTTTTATTGGACGTTACCCCGAACCGTTCTGGATGGCTCCCAGACTCCTGTTTCAGGATCAGCTGGCCCGGCAGTTGGTCTTGAATTTACGGCTTCCCCGTTTACTAACAGCGCTGCTGCTTGGTATGATCCTTGCTGCAGCTGGTTCTGTGCTGCAGATGGTTTTCAGAAATCCTCTGGTTGAACCGGGCTTTCTGGGTGTCTCCCAGGGTGCGGCGTTTGGCGCCGCTGTCAGCATTTTATGGTTAAACAACCATCCGCTGGTGATTGAACTAAGCGCCACCTTTTTTGGGTTGCTTGCTTTATTACTCTCATATTTACTCTCTACCCGTATCCGCTACGGCGGCTGGGTACTGCGACTGATTTTGTCTGGAGTGGCTGTCTCTGCCCTGTTTTCTGCAGGTATAGGCATTATTAAATATATCGCTGACCCACTCACTGAATTACCAGAACTTGTCTTCTGGCTGCTGGGCGGATTGTACAGTGTGACCTGGCGGGATTTTCTTTTTGTGCTGCCGTTTGCCCTGGCAGGCATTACCACAGTGTACGCTATGCGCTGGCGGGTAAACCTGCTTTCCTTAAATGATGACACAGCATTTTCTTTAGGCGCCTCGTTGACCCGGGAGCGAATCGCCCTGCTGGTGATGACTATATCAGCTACTGCGGCACTCACCGCGATTAGTGGTGTGATAGGCTGGGTAGGATTAATTATTCCCCATATATCCCGCCGGTTGTTTGGCACCAGCGCTGAAAAATCTATCCCGGCTGCTATGCTGCTAGGGGGCGGGTTTACAGTGATCGCAGATGATTTGGCCAGAACGCTGCTCCCTGGAGAAATTCCGCTCGGGATACTGACTTCCGCAATTGGAGCAGGCTTGTTTATCTATCTGATGATCAGCATCGGCATGAAGGTAAGACGAGATGGATAAGATACTTTCCCTCGAAAATATACATTTCCGGTATCATCCGGATGATGCCAATGTGCTGACCGATCTGTCACTTGATATCCCGGCTGGTAAAGTTACAGCGATTTTGGGGCCCAACGGCACGGGGAAAACTACACTGCTCCATATCCTGCTGGGATTACTTAAGCCATTTCAAGGCCAGGTCAAGGTCTTGGGAAAATCCCATTGGGATTATTCCAGGCAGGATCTCAGTCAAATGATCGGATTGGTTCCTCAATTAGAGAGTATTCCGTTTAACTTTTCAGTCTTTGAGTATGTACTGCTGGGCAGATCACCCTATTTAAAACCATTTCAGCTTCCCGGGGCGCAGGATGTCAGGATAACAAAAGACGCGCTTAAAGCCGCCGGGATTCAGCACCTGGCGGAAAAACCAGTCACTGAAATAAGCGGAGGAGAACGCCAACTGGTTCATATTTCCCGTGTTTTAACCCAGCAAACCCGGATACTTCTGCTGGATGAACCCACAGCTCACCTGGATCTTGAAAACCAGAACAGGATACTGAGATTATTAAAGCAAATGTCCTCCCAGGGGAAAACCGCGGTCTTGACCACCCACGATCCAAACGCGGCGATATTTGCTGGAGATTATTTTGTGCTGATGAACCAGGGCAATATTGCTGCCCAGGGGGATCTCAACCAGGTGATCACGGCGGAAAATCTTTCTACGATCTATCGAATACCCATCCGGGTGGAACAGACCAATGGGTATACGATGGTAGTGATGGATAAAACCTGATGAGCTCAGGAAAAATAATCATCCTTACCGGTGATATCCAATCCGGAAAAACCAACCTGTGTCAGGAGCTTGCTCAGAAGGCAAAAGAAGAGGGTATCCAGTTGGCTGGACTGCTCTCACCGGGGGTGTTTCACGAAGGGAAAAAAAACGGGATTGATGTCATCAACCTGAATAATTGGGAACGGAGGCATTTGGCCGTACTGAAGGAAAAAGATCAGACCGGACTGGAAACCCGGCGCTGGTCATTTTACCCCGAGATTGTTCAGTGGGGCAACCAGGTTTTGATAAACGCCGTGCCCTGTGATCTATTGGTCGTGGATGAATTGGGTCCGCTGGAATTTAACCGGGGGGAAGGCTGGATTTCCGGT
The DNA here is from genome assembly GCA_964532455.1 of uncultured Anaerolineales bacterium. Lineage (GTDB taxonomy): Bacteria > Chloroflexota > Anaerolineae > Anaerolineales > UBA11858 > B10-G9. The sequence continues at coordinate 5,220 of CAZHHT010000063.1, read as the reverse complement.
CTGGCAGCTGTTGACAGCGGATCTTATCAGTCAGCCCTGGTCGTAATCCGGCCTTCCTTGTTGAAAATGGCGGGTCAACGCTGGGAGATTTCCCGGGTGTTCGATTTAAATGATCCCCGCTGCAGTACCCTTTCCGGGGAAGATATTTTTTCCCGTCTTCAAATTCAAAAAATATAATAACTATAAAACTCATTCTGCTTTCTTCTTCACGAGGTATAATTGAGATATCGAGAATAGAATTACTGGAGGATTGACATGTTTGGACTTGGAGGATTGGAATTAGGGATCATCCTGGTAATTATTGTCGTCATCTTTGGCGTAGGCCGGATCAGTAAAATCGGCGGGGAGTTGGGCAGCGGAATTAAAGCCTTTAAAGATGGCCTGCAGGGTGAGGATGAAGATGATGACGAAGTCGAGGTGGAAGAAAAAGAATCCTAAGGGTGACATCCAAGACAGAATATTCCGCATTATATTTCCGCGGCAGACGCGGGGATGAATAGACTTTTCAGGAACCGCTGTCCACAGAAGCGGTTCTTTGAGTGAATTACAAGAAATATTGTATTCCCGGGTATACAGGTGGAGAACTACCCCGGGTAGAGTATTTGAGGAAAAAGTGAAAGATAAAATCAGGGATTTTTTCAGATGGATAAAGAAACCATTCCGGCTGATTGGAAAATGGATATCAGCGCTATTCCAGAAAACCAGGGATTTTTTCCTGGAAGAACCTGGCGATGCGCCTATGGTCGACAGCCTGCAGCTGGCTATTGAAGAGCCGGCAAGTTTTCTGGAACATGTTGGCGCTCTGCGAAAACATATGCTGCGTTCATTGGCCGTATTGCTGATTTGTGCTGCAGTCTGTTTTGCGTTTCTCTCCGATATGCTTGATTTTGTTTCCCAGCCGATCGGAGGGCTTGAGCAGCTGAGCGCGGTAGATGTGACAGAACCAATTGGGGTTGGCATGCGGGTCGTTTTATTGGCGGCTTTTGCGGCTGCACTGCCCTATATCATTCTCGAGGTTTTCCTTTTTGTAGCCCCGGCAATTTCGCGCAGAGCCAGAGTAATCGGGCTGCTGGCCATTCCCCTGGTGGCGATATTTTTCTTCGGCGGTATGGCATTTGCCTATTACTTAATTCTCCCGACAGGATTGCCTATTCTTTTAAATTTCATGGATGTTCCAACCCAGATTAGACCTTCCTCATATATCCGATTCGTGACCGGATTGATGTTCTGGTTTGGGGCTTTGTTTGAATTTCCATTGTTGGCGTATCTCCTCACTGTGATGAGAATACTCTCAACAGCCGTCCTGGTTAAGAATTGGCGAATAGCTGTGGTGGTGATTTCTATTCTGGCGGCAGTGATCACGCCGACGATTGATCCGATCAACATGATGTTGGTAATGGTACCCCTTCTGCTTCTGTATGGCTTGGGCATCCTGCTCTCGCTACTGGCTGGAGGCAGACGCCGCCCCGAAGAGGAACTCACTAGTTCTGATTAAATTAGAACCCAAATAGTTATAAAATCCCAAATCTATTAGATTTGGGATTTTATAACTATAACTGGTGTATTGTGCTGTTTCTTAGGTTGAAACGAATACTATTGAAGATCCAAAGATAATTTAATTGGATACAACACATCGGCTAAAGTCACGGGCTAGAAGAAGTTAGCCACTCTTTTGAGGAAGTTGCTCCCCGTTTGTCATCCTGAGTCCTTCGACTCCCCTTTGTGAAGTTTATCCTGAGTGAAAATAAAGGGCTCAGGACAGGCGCGGCAATCTCCAATTTAATCAGGGGATTGCTTCGCTGGGCTCGCAATGACAGATTAAGTTACCTCCACCACCCTTCGATAAACTCAGGACAAGCAGGGGGCACCGTTCTTGGCCCTCTGATTCATCAGAGGGCAATCCTGGAAGGGGTATCCGCCAGCTATTTCGGGTTTTACTTGTCCTCTTTGGGAACCCAGGCAAGAACTTTTGTGCCTTTTTGGGGCGTGGAATCTATTTGAATTCCCCCCCCGGCTTTCCGTGATCTGCGATGCATATTGGCAAGTCCATGACCCAGATTTGCTTCGGTTTTGTCAATATTAAACCCAATACCGTTATCCACGATCTGCAGATATACTTTGCCGTCCTCTTCCCAGAGGCGGAGATCAGTTTTCGTGGCTTTTGAATGCCGGGCAGTGTTGGAGAGAGATTCCTGGACGATGCGGAATAATGTTACTGTATTCTGGTAATTGGTATTAAGGGGAGTTTTGATCTCGTTCTGCAAACTGCTGGATATTTTAGAATTGGTTTCAAATTCCTTGAGTAAAATATCCAAATTTTCTATAAATGTTTTGTTTTCCTGTATCTGCCGGGGTCGTAAGTCAGAGATATAAGCGCGGATATCGGTGATTGTGCTGTTAATTCCATCGGTGGCAAAATCTAATTTCTCCAGGCTTTCTGCGCGGTCTTCATGGATAATAGCCTTGACGTAATCCAGCGTGAGGCCAATTGAGTATAAGGATTGGATGATTCCATCGTGAAGATCCATTCCGATTCTTTCTCGTTCCTCAAGCACGGCGATGTGTTTAGTCTGCTGTTGGAGCAGGGCATTCTGGATAGCCGTCCCGGCCCACATCCCAATCGTGGTTAGTAGATCCAACTCCCGGGCTGAATACATTCGATCTTTTTTACTGGAAAGAGTCATAACGCCTACCACTTCACGTGGAGCCTGGAGGGGAATCACTACCTGGCAGGTAAAGCCTGCTTCAGCAATGGCAGGCCGGAGGATCCGGGGGTCTGAATCCAGGTTATAAACCACCAGGGTCTTATTTAAACCAGCTGCTTTACCCACTACGCCGTCGCCAATCCGGAAGACACTTTTGGTGTAAAAAGCCTCAAAATCATCCCCTCTGAGCAGGGATAATCTTAAATCCTTGGCTCCCCGGTCCCTAAGAAAGATTTCCCCGGTTTCGATATCCAGGTATTGGAGGACATATTTTAATGTCCGGCTCATGATTTCCTTGATATCCCAGGATCCGGCGACACCCTGGGCGAGGTCATTGATCAGTGATAGATCTTCATACTGCTGGTTAAGGGTATTATCCCGTTCGAGGATGTTGTTGTACAGCTGGGTGTTGGTGATTGCTACCGCCGCATATGCGGCCAGGGTTTTCATTAATCGCTCATCGTCCCTTGTGAATTCGGAAGCGTTAATTTTATTGGTCAGGTATATCTGCCCCAGGATTTTTTCCCCGGAGATGATTGGAACTCCCAGCATCGAAGTCATTTCAGGATGGAACTTGGGGAAGCCGCTGAAATGGGGATCTTTCTTGATTTCCGGGATCCGTATTACCTCATGCTTGTTTTGCAGCTCTCCCAGCAAGCCCTTGCCTATTGGCGGGTGTGGTAACAGGGCGATTTCTTCCTCAGACAAACCGGTATGAATGAAATTAACTACTTTCCCGTTTTCATCCCGGATCGCCAATGCTGCATATTCCGCTTCAACCTGGGCTTGCGCCAGGCGGACAATGCGCCACAACACAGTCTCCAGGGACAAATCCTGGACAAGGTCTTTGCTTGCCTGATACAAAGATCCGATTTGATCTTCTAATTCTTTTTTGGTTTTTTGAGTCATAGTTAATATCCAGAAGACATTTTACCTTATCTGATTTGATTTTGATAGTTTTTGCTAGTCTTGATATCTTATCGTTATAATCGACCAATAAGTTTCGACTGAACTATTCTTCAGAAAGGTATTTTTTATGGAGAAAGAGAATAAAAGTTCCCGAATCAAGGGTTTTTATGATTTACCCCTTAAAAAACGTCGTCAAATACTGATCGAGCGAGGATTCCTGACATCAAATGATCTGGAAAATTTGGACCTAGAGGGGGGACTTCCGCTGGATATAGCGGAAAATATGATTGAGAATGTGATTGGAAGGTTCAGCTTTCCCCTGGGGATTGCCTTAAACTTCCAGGTAAATGGAAGGGATGTATTAGTCCCGATGGTTGTGGAAGAGCCTTCTGTGGTTGCTGGTGCCTCGTTTATGGCGAAACTTGCCAGGGAAGGTGGCGGATTTACAGCCCACGCTTCCGATCCAGTGATGATCGGCCAGCTGCAGGTTCTGGACTTGGATGATCTTAAAGCAGCTGAGCAATTAATTTTGAAGCATAAGGACGATCTGCTTGCCAGCTTAAAGGATGTCGACCCGGTACTCACCGATTTGGGTGGAGGACCACAGGATTTGGAAGTCAGGGTGATCTCTAATTCGGCAGCCGGACCTTTCTTGATAGTTCACTTGTTGTTTGATGTCAGAGACGCTATGGGAGCTAATGCGGTAAATACTGCCTGTGAGAAGTTGGCGCCTGCTTTGGAAGAGATTACAGGCGGCAGAGTACATTTACGTATTTTGTCTAATTTAGCGGACCGGAGGCTTGCGGCAGCGGAGTGTACGATTCCAGTAGAAAGCCTGGCTTTTGATGAGTATTCAGGAGAGCAGGTCCGGGACGGTATCATCGAAGCCTGGGCATTTGCGGATGCGGATTCTTACCGGGCAGCAACTCATAACAAGGGCATCATGAATGGGATTGATGCGGTCCTCCTGGCCACGGGAAATGATTGGAGAGCAGTGGAAGCCGGCGCTCATGCGTACGCCGCCAGGTTTGGATTTTACCGTTCCCTATCTACCTGGTCGCAGGATCAAAAGGGCAATTTAAAGGGAAGGTTGGAGCTGCCGTTGGCGGCAGGTATTGTAGGCGGCGCAACGCGGGTGCATCCAGGCGCAAAAACGGCGCTAAAAATAATGGGTGTTAAAACTGCCCGGGAGTTGGCGGAAATCATTGTTTCAGTTGGATTGGCTCAAAACCTGGCTGCTTTACGGGCTTTAGCGACAGATGGCATCCAGCAGGGTCACATGAGCTTGCATGCCCGACAGATTGCGATTGCCGCCGGCGCCGAGGGGGAGCAGATCAACAAGCTGGCAGGGCAGCTGATAGAAGACAATAAGATTCGAATAGACCATGCAAAGGAAATCCTTAGCAGTTGGAAATAAACTGCCGGAAAATCGAGTATTTTATGGAAAATGAACAAACCAAAGACAAAGTAATGAAACCTTCCCCCCCGGTGGGCATCATCGGATATGGCGCTTATGTGCCGCAGTACAGACTTCCAGCGACTGAAATATCCCGCATCTGGAGAGGGGGTTTGAGTGCTGAACCCATCCTTGAGAAATCAGTCCCGG
>CAZHHT010000062.1:12142-16604 GCA_964532455.1 uncultured Anaerolineales bacterium | reverse complement strand
GACGAACGTCGACTGCCTGTAAACCTTTGTCGCCTTGCTCAACTGAGAACTCAACCTGCTGTTCCTCACTTAAGGATTTGAATCCCTCCATTTCGATTGCGGTGTGATGAACGAATACGTCCTCACCAGCTTCGCGAGAGATAAAACCATAACCTTTTGCATCATTGAACCATTTGACGGTTCCGATTTCTTTTTCTGCCACTTTTGTTACTCCTTGTTACATTTGATAGAATTGAAGCAGTGCAGTTAGAACAAAAAACTGCCCAGTTTCCGCAAGTTTGGGCAGTTCATATATTGCTACCATTACCTACTTCATCTTTAACGATAGGAATAGTATCATATAAAGAGAGGGAAGTCAACCTAATCCTCCATAAGAATCATATTAATACAATTCGGGTGAATGTTCATCAATATAGATAAAGATGGGGAAACCTGTTGGAACCAAGGAGTATTGATGGCAATTTTTTCTCAAAAGAAATTAGAAGCAGGGCTGCAGCGGATAGTCTCTTTCCGCCGGGAAGAGGCAGGGCTGTATAGGGAGATTGCAGAGCGACTTCCCCTGGTGGAAGCTGAGCGAGTCCTTGATGTCGGAACAGGCACTGGTCTACAGTTAAAAATACTCCATGAGATGGCACCCCACCTGGCTTTATATGGACTGGATCTTTCTGAGGCTGCCATCCAGGCTGCTATCAAAGCCCTGGCCGGATTGACGATTGATTTAAGAGCAGGAAGTATTGCTGCTACACTGTATGAGGATAATTTCTTTGATATAGTAACCTGCAATGCCAGCATGTCCTATTGGGAAAACCCGGAAGATTGTTTTAATGAAATATTCCGCATCTTAAAACCCGGAGGGCAGGTGATGCTTTTTGAGCCTCACAAAAACATCGATATTGAGGAAGCGTTGGACCAGATCCGGCAAAACATGGCGGATAAAAGTTGGCTGCGGCGCTGGGGAGCAGTCCAAATGAATAGATTCGGTTTAATGCGGGGGGGACGTATTGGATTGAAGCTCTATACCCTAAAAGAATTGACGCAGCTGGCGGAAGAGTCCAGGTTTGGGAAGTGCAATTCAATTGAAATGACCTCCTTGTTGAATATTCCCATCTTTGTCTGCATTCATCTTTGGAAACAAGACCCTCCAGAGTAACGTCAAACCTAGTAATCAAGAGGGTTTATGGCAGATCAAATCTACCAGGAAAAAGTTCAATCTCCTCTAACCAGCTTGTTATTTACCCTCCTGGCGTTGGTTTTCTCTGCCCTTTTTACCTGGCGAGTGACAGTTGTTGGTTTCCGGGCTTTCTCTATCGCGAGTTTGGTTTTGGCGTTGTTCTTTTTTTCTTATGTATTAAACTATCAAACCCTGAGGATAACGATCACAGAGGAAGTCGTTTTGCTTAAATTTGGCTTAATCCGCTGGAGAACCAAACTTAAAAACATTCAGACCTGCAAAATGGATGATTCCCCCAATTTGATAAAGTATGGCGGCGCAGGAGTGCACTTTGCTTTTGTTAAAGGGGAATACCGGGCATTTTTTAATTTTCTGGAACATCCCCGGATATTGATCACCTTCCATCACAAAAAAGGTCCTGTGCAGGGGTTGGTCTTTACTACCCGGCAGCCTGACCAGGTGATGGGAATCATTGGTTCAAGGATAGCGGCGTAATGAAAAGGCGAACCATTCTCACTCCTTATTTTCTAGACCAAGCCTTGCCCGGATTGGAAACGCTGGCAGAGGCTGATTGGATCATCAATCAAAGGCAATTGCCCCAAGCGGACTTGCTGACCAGGATCTCTGGACTTCATACTGCTCTGGCTGTTCAGGTGGAAGAAGCTGTCCGGGAGGGGCAGCTTCCAGTTTCCCTTGCCGGGGATTGCTGCACTGCTATTGGTGTGCTGGCAGGATTAAAACGGGCTGAGCTAGATCCGTTATTAATCTGGTTTGATGCCCACGGCGATTTTAATACCTGGGAGACCAGCCCCAGTGGTTTTTTGGGCGGTATGCCGCTGGCCATGCTGGCGGGATTAGGAGATGTAACTCTGCTTGAAAATTTGGAAATGGAAGCAATTCCCCAGGAACAGATTATACTTAGCGATGGGCGGGACCTGGATCCTGGTGAAAAGGAACTGGTAGCCAACGCTTCCATCACCCATCTGCGGGAACCGCTGGATTTAATGGATTATCCACTGGGGGACCAATCGATCTGGATCCATTTTGATACCGACATTGTGAACCCGGAGGAATCACCGGCTCAGAATTATCCCGCCCTGGGCGGTCCCGGCGCAGAGGATCTGGAGCGAGTTTTCCGCCATTTAGCAGCCACCGGCTTGATTAAAGCTGTTTCACTTTCCTCCTGGGCTCCGGGGCTGCCGGGGGAGGAGATGTCGAAGGCTGTCAGTATGGGGCTTTTGGAAATATTGGTTGGAGATAGCAGTCAGTAATCAGTAAGCAGTAAATTTGTAAGCAGTTTTTGCGATGAGCATATCGAAGGGTGGCGGGCAGTAGTATTCGATTTGCCCCATGATGCCCCTCTGGCTTCCATGAACTATCCTGAGATGCCCTTTCAGGGTGTTTGTCATGCGACTGAAGAAAGTATCGAAGGGCTGTGCCCCCTCTTAATGACATTTGATTCCAGTAAGTGCCGCAATTAATGAATCTATATATAATAGTAAAATCATATCCCTGATTATCCCCGGAGCTCCCTCATGAAACCATTTCGCAAGAATGTAGCCCTGGCAGTGGATGGCGGCGGCATAAAAGGCGTCATTCCCTCCCGGGCAATCGCCATCCTGGAGGATTACTTAAAACAGCCAGCTTACGACCTTTTCCGGCTGCTGGCGGGAACTTCTACCGGATCCATTATCTCTGCCGGCATTAGTACGGGGATGTTTGGTGATGAACTGCATAATTTGTACTGTGACTTTGGCCCAAAAATCTTCCGGAAGACCTGGCGGTCTGCTCTCTGGCCATTGACCCGGTATCGCTACCCGCTGGATCCGCTCCAGGATGCTTTGGAAGAGTATCTGGGGGAGAAAACAATGGGCGATTTCTGGTGTTCCCAGCAGCCGATTGATCTTGTAATAACTGCTTTTGACCTAGTTAAAAACAAAACGCTCTTTATTAAACCATTTAATCGATCCAAAGGCTATGACCAATGGCCGGTTGTGAAAGCGGTTCTCGCTTCCTCGTCAGTACCCTCATATTTCCCTCCAGTGGAAAACCGCTATGTGGACGGGGGTGTAGGGTCCTATCATAATCCCTGTTATATCGCGGCCTATGAAATCAAGTTTGTACTGGGGTGGGATCCGGCTGAGACCACCCTGATCAGTCTTGGGACAGGGCGGGAACCCCATTCCCTCGAGCCGGAACAAATTAAACGATTCTGGCCCTGGCATTGGATCAGCCCGGTTTTGGGCGCCTTTCAGCAGTCCTCTGATGACCAACAGGTGCACCTGGTAGAGACATTCTTTAAGGAGTTGGATTTTCGGCGTTTTCAAGTGGATTTGAAAGAATCTTATCCGATGGATGATCCGGAGAAGATCCCGGAATTGACGGCTTACGGCGATCTGCTGGGAGAGATGATACTCACGGACCAAATGGATCAAGCCATGCGGATTCAGGCGAAAAAAGCGCCAGCTCCTGATTGGTAATTGGACACACTCTGAGAGGATAGAATTTTCGAGCGAAGGAAATATCCTGACGAAGAAGGCGTGCCGCTAAAGACGGACAACAAAAATTTATGGGTTAGTTTTGTTTGCGGATTATATAAAGTATGTATTGGAAAAATAAAATCGGGAAGTTAATCTTCAGTTTGTTTATTATCATTATTGGAATTCTGCCAGTTCGTGGTTCGGATATAGATCCTTCTAAACAGCTGGAACAAATTCGATCATATTCCCGACCTTATGAATTTGATTATGTCTCCTGGATTGTTTCTGCCCTGGGACAAAAACTGATCCAGTCCAGTCTGAAAGCATACCGGTATATACCCGCACAGGACGGGTGCCAGATCGTTCTAGACTATCTAAACTTAAGGAACCAGATCAGCCAGTCGCAGGACAGTTTGATTAGTGTCTTATCTGATCCTCAACTGGAAAACAGGGACCAGGCTGCTGTTGAAATCAAAGAAGAATTGGATGAAATGCGGTCCCGGCGGGAAGATATAGTTCCCTTTGTGGAACAGATTATTCAGGGTCAGACGAATCACGCGCTGACAACTTTAGGGCTTTCCGCGGGAGGGCAGCTGGTCCCGCCAGTTCTCTACCGGTCTGAACCCGATTCGTATGCCCTGGTTGTCTCACCCCGAGATGAGATCCGGCAGGCAGCCAACCTGATGCTGATCCGCAACCTCACTCTGGACGAAATCATCCAGCTGGAAGAAACTGTTGAAAAGGAATTGGATCTGTCAGCGCTGGTGGTTGGCATCGGCGGTGTGGGTTTATATCCATCCATGGTTATCGA
>CAZHHT010000062.1:0-12132 GCA_964532455.1 uncultured Anaerolineales bacterium | reverse complement strand
AAATGGCCAGGCTCCTGAAAGTAGAGGGCTTGCTGGTTATCGAGACCGCCAATCTGGATTGGCTGATTCATGTCATTGGCCATGAATGGACCCACAATTTCCTTACTATCCGCCCCTTGGGAGCTAATTACAACACCAGCCCGGAACTGACTACGATCAATGAAACCATTGCGGATCTGTCCGGGGATGAAATTCAAAGGGAAACCCTTCTGCTCTACTACCCGGAATTTTTACCAGCGCAATCTGTTGGTGGGGAATCTGAAGAAAATCCGCCCCCCGAAACCCCGGATCCAATTCCAGAAGAAGTTTTTGATTTCCGGGCGGAAATGCACATTACCAGGTTAAAGGTTGATCTCCTCCTGGCAGCCGGAGAAATAAAAGAAGCGGAAGCCTACATGGAAACCCGCAGGCTTTTTTTCTGGGAAAACGGCTATTTGATCAGGAAATTAAACCAGGCCTATTTTGCTTTCCACGGTTCTTATGCTGCCGACCCCGGCGGCGCGGCGGGTGCGGAAGGAGCGGATTTGGGCAGTCAACTGCGGGAACTGAAAGCAAGCGCACCCTCCTACGCAGCATTTATGCGTGAGGTAGCCTGGAAATGGCGACTGGATCAATTCCAGATTCTTTTTGAGCAAAACAACTAAACTAAGGAATTATTAAAAAATGATATAAGAAATGAAAAAGTGTCATCAGGAGGCGATATTATTGGTACAATGTTGGAATAGTTTATCAGAGGAGATTTTGTGAAAAACAAAAAATATTTCTTATTAGTAATGATCCTGGTGTTATTAACGGTGGCTTGTTCCACCACTGCTGAACCAGAAGCAGCGGTACCAGCGACGCCGACAGACCCGATTGAAACCATCGAAACAGAATTACTGCCTGTAGATCCAATCTGTCAGCCAAACCTTCCCCCGCCGCAGCCAAGCACTCAGGATTTAGCCAATTATTCTCCCGATCCGGCTAGCGACTGGATCAAAGGGCCGGAAGATGCCCGGGTCACAATTGTTGAATATGCTGATTTCCAATGTCCGTATTGCTCAGTAGCTTCCAACATTCTGAAAGACATCCAGGAGAAGTATCCTGAGGATGTGCGGATTGTGTATCGACATTTTCCGCTTGTGAGCATTCATGACAAAGCCACTTTAGCTGCCCAGGCTGCAGAAGCAGCCGGCAGGCAGGGGGTGGATGCGTTTTGGTCTATGCATGACATACTTTACAAAACCCAGACAGCCTGGTCTATGTTCAACGTAGAAGAATTTGCCGAATGGCTGGTGGATCAAGCCGCAATATTGGAATTGGACTCGGAGCAGTTTGAGCTTGATTTGTTCAGTGAAACGATTGTGTCCAAGGCAGAAGCTGCCTGGATTGATGGCCAGGAATTGGGCATTCAGGGCACCCCCTATTTAAAAATCAACAGCCTGTATAATGCCAAGGCAGACCCCAAAATGTTAACCGCGATCGTGGAAATGATTAAACTTGAAGAGCAGCAATTTTCCGAATGCCCTCCACTGACAGTAGATCCAGAAACCACCTATTATGCCACTATTGAGACTGAGGGCGGAGATATCGTGATTGAACTGTTCCCGGACGTCGCTCCTTTGGCTGTGAACAGCTTCATATATCTGGCAGAAAATGACTGGTTTGACGGGGTTGTTTTCCACCGTGTTATACCCGGTTTTGTCGCTCAAACTGGGGATCCTTCCGGTACAGGTTATGGAAATCCGGGATATTCTTTCAGTAATGAGGTTTCAGCGGACCTGGTATTTGACCGGGCGGGATTAGTCGCTATGGCAAATTCTGGTCCAGACAGCAATGGCAGCCAGTTCTTCATTACTTATGCCCCAGCACCCAATTTAAACGGGGGCTATACAATATTCGGTGAAGTAATCGAAGGCATGGATATAGTGGATGGAATAACTCCCCGGGATCTTCAGCAAGAAGGGGATATTCCTTTAGGAGATTTGATCTTAAATATTATCATTGATGAACAATAAGCTTTACCCAAGCAGGGACCTGATGACTTGGAAAGGGATTAATTGATGAATCAGGTCCCTCAACGAGAGAAGTTTGGTTGGTTGACAGCAGGTCAGTTTGGTTTCAGCCTGCTTGCCGGCCTGATTCTGATGGGGTCATCCCTGGCGGGAATTCTGATGATATCCCTGGGTGGTTCACTCGCTGGCTTGGCTGTAACTGAAAATCAACTGGGATCCGCTCTTTTATTTTCTACCGGTTTGGGGTTTGCGGGATTATTAATGATCCCTTCAATATATTTTTCCGGCCGGCGATTATTTGGGAAACCTCCCAGAACGAGTAAAATCTGGCAGAGATCTGGTTGGCTCATCTTTTCAGTGCCGATTCTCATTTATCTGGGCTATCTTTCCCAGACTAATTCTTCCTGGGGTGATTTCACCCTCCCCTTAATCCATATTCTTACCAATGGCGCAGCCATCTTCTGGTTGATAAACCGGGTGAAGAGAAAACTGCCGGGAGAAAGTGACCAGCGATTTTGGGGCGTATTTGGCAGCGGACTCACCCTTGCTCCGCTGATCGCGCTTATCGTGGAATTCCTGATCCTGATTCTTTTTGGGATATTGTGGTGGATGCTTTTACAGAATAAGCCCGACCAGATGCAGGAGTTCCTCAGTCTTATCAATCGCTTGCAGCAATCTTCAGTTACCCCCGCCATCTTTGAAAGGACAATTAGTAGATTATTGGAAAGCCCCGGGGTCGTAGGCACCGTTTTTATTTACATTGCAGTGATAATCCCGTTGGTCGAGGAGTTGATTAAACCGATCGCAGTTTGGTTACTGTTGGGTAGAAACCTGACTCCAAGAGAGGGATTTCTACTTGGGGCGGCGGCCGGTGCCGGTTATGCGCTGTTTGAGAATCTGACCATCGCAGCTGACGCCGAGATTTGGACTTTTGTGGTTATTTCCAGGCTCGGAACTGCAGCGATTCACATTTTGACCACCGCGCTGGTAGGGTGGGGGCTTGCCTCCGCCTGGACAGATAGACGTTATACCCGGTTTTTGATGTCCTTAATCGCCTCTGTTTCGCTGCATGGGGTTTGGAATGGGTTAAATATTCTAACTGCGCTGGCTGAATTTCCTCATATCCAGCCCACCCTGGGATCATTTGGTACGCACTTTGCCAGTTATGCACCAGTGGGTTTGGTGATTTTAGCTCTGGGGGCTTTAATGGGTTTGTTCTGGGCTAATTCTCGTTTTCAACGTGCTATAATGGCGCAGGTTAATTAAAACAAGTGAGGCATCATGGAAGTAATTAAATTTTTAATAGATTTTGTGCTGCATATGGATGCGCATCTCAGTGAGATTATCGGCAATTACGGTGCCTGGACTTACGGCATTTTGTTCTTTATCATCTTTATGGAAACGGGGTTTGTGATCATTCCCTTTCTTCCGGGAGATTCTCTGTTGTTTGCGGCAGGCAGTTTTGCCGCGCTGGGAGCGCTAAATCCAGCGTACTTATTTATCTTTCTCAGTATTGCGGCTGTACTGGGAGATACAATCAATTATTCCATAGGAGCTTATATTGGCCCCAGGGCCTTTAGTGGTGAGATCAAATACCTTAAACAGGAACATTTAGAACGAACCCACGAGTTTTACGATAAACATGGTGGAAAGACTATTATTCTGGCCCGATTTATCCCCATCATCCGCACTTTTGCCCCCTTTGTAGCCGGCATCGGCTCTATGACCTACAGCCATTTTATTTTATACAATGTGGTTGGCGGAATTTCCTGGGTGGCACTCTTCACCTTCGGTGGTTATTACTTCGGAAATTTACCATTTGTACGGGATAATTTTGAGATTGTGATTTTTACCATTATTTTTATATCCTTTATCCCGCCGGTTTTGGAATTCTTTAAAGCCCGAAAGGAGAAGAAAGAAAATAAGACAGAAGAATAGAGATCAAAAAGTTATAGATAATACGATAACCGCCCAGATGGGCGGTTTTTTTGTTGTTCTTGGATAAGTTGTCAGCTCCCGCTATGCTGGGTCAAGAAACGATTTAAACAAAAACCTTGGAACACTTCTGCTCTACAAACGATTCACTTAATCATTTGTTTAAGAGTCAGTTGCCTGTCCTGAGCAGCATGCCCTCGAGTGAAATTGAGGAGGAATGCGTGTCGAAGGGCTCTGCCAATTGAGCTAGCGGCCCTAGGTGCGGAAATTATATCTTTTTAGAGGGGAACCGTAAAAAATGTACTTTACCTTGTTCTCCTATTGTATGATTACATAGCAGACAACAACCATTCATAAAGTGGCACAACATCCACCGTAATGTCCTCTGTGGTTATGGTTTCTTTGTCTGACAGAGTAACAATTTGAAGTTGATTTTGCCCTTTCTTTTCTGCAGAGATTACTACTAATGAACGAAGCTCACGCAGCCGGGTTTCCTTATCGCTTAAAACCTGGCTGACCTGGATGGCCAGTTGTTGGGATGGAACGAAAAAGTCTACCTCATGATTTTGCTTTGTTTTGTAATAGAAAATATCCTGGTGATGTCTCCGCAAATGAAGGAAAACAAGATTCTCCATTAATTTCCCGATATTCACTGAAAATGAAAAACCGGCTGAATTCAATAAGCCTGTATCAATGCTGAATACTTTTTTGGCAGCGATTTGCTGTTCTTTAACTGAATGCGCGTATTTATTGATTGTAAAAAACAACCAGGCATTTTCTAAGTAACTGATGTATTTCTTGACTGTGTTGACGCTGCCAAGTTTTAGGTTGGTCTTTAGTTTGTTATAGGAAATCTCAGAAGTTGGGTTGCTGACCAGGTAAAATGCCAGTTCCTGGAGGCTTTTTACATTGTCAATTCTGTAGCGTGCTGCGATATCTCTGTAAAGGACATCGTCGTACAAGGTTTTGAGAATATCTAATTTGGGATACTTTAGAGCATCAGGTATGCCCCCATTAAAAAGATACTCTCGGGAATGCTTCAGTAAAGTCCCTCTTTCGCGTGTGGTTAGGGTTGTTGTTACTGGTGATAAAACCCCGTGAAACTGCAAATATTCCGAAAAAGAGAATGGGAAAAGCTCGTAGCGGAGAGATCTACCAGTAAGCCTTGTCCCCAGTTCCTGGCTCAAGAGAGAAGAGTTGGATCCTGTGATGATGAACTGGTATCCCTGATCATGAAGCCGGCGGACAAATCGTTCCCATTCCGGCACATTTTGAATTTCATCAAATAGGAATATCTTTTTGTCACCAAATAGGCTGATTAGGGCTTCATGAAGACGGTCAAATTGACCTGCTGTAAAACTCAGCAGGCGTTCATCTTCAAAGTTGACAAAGTAGTAGTTGTTTTCCAGGTGAGTGTGAGCAATCTGGGCCAGCAGGGTGGATTTACCAACTCGCCGGATCCCGGTGATGACTAATATTTTAGGTGATTCTAACCCTGTGAGGATATCCGGGAGGATTTCCCGCGGTGTACCTAAGTCTATATTAGCAAAAGCCTCGTATTGTTCCCTGAGAACTGAACTTAATCGTTCTACGGGCAGGTTCTGGAAGGTGTGATTATTCATGATACCTGCATTCTACATGAAAAAGTTTTCACTGTCAATGAAAACGATTAGTAAAAAGTTTTCAGTGAGAATGAAAACTATCTGTTCGGAATCGGCTGAAAAATTCATTCTTTTTGGTTTTGATTATTGATTTTTTGGCTATTCGGTGCAGTTTTGGTACAAAACGGGTAGACAGGAAAGATTCAATAGACACAATGGATACTATTTTCCCCCATGGACAGAATTGACCCTACAACACTTCCTTTGGTCGCAGGGCAGGCTTTTCCCCTCTGATAAAGAGTCAGTTGCCTGTCCAGAACAGTATGACCACGAGTGAAATTACGGGTGTTTGCGTGTCGAAGGGCGCTGGGTTGAACTCTAGCCTTCTCCTACACATACGACCACGGCGGCTGCCATATCCCGGGAATGAGTCAGGCTGACAGACCAGGTTGTATAACCCAACTCTTCGGCGATGAGGGCAGCCCTTCCACGTAAATGGATCTGCGGTTTTCCACTGAAATCGTTTATTATCTCCACCTCTCGCCAGGAAACTGGACCAATTCCCGTTCCAAGCGCTTTGGTAGCGGCTTCTTTGGCGGCAAACCGGGCAGCCAACTCAGGGGCATTGCCCCTGGCTTGCTTTATTTCTGCTTCAGTGTAAATCCGGTTGAGAAAACGATCACCATGGCGCTCTAGCGCCTTTTTGATCCGCTTTATTTCAATTAAATCAATGCCTGAAGAGAGGAGCATATTTAAGGTCCCGCGGTTGAAATGGCCAATCTGTCCGGATCCAGATACTTCCGGGAGGCTTTTAAGACACTTTCTGATGTTATTACAGAGACAAATTTTTCGTACTGTTGAAAATAATCCAATCCCAATTGGTTGCGTTCAATGGTCAACAACGCAACTGCTACACCAGTGTTGGATTCCAGAGATAAAGGCAATTTGCCAATGTAGCTTGATTGGACGTCCTTTAGTTCTTCCGGGGAAACCGGATCTATGACAAACTTTTTTATCTCTTCAGTTATTAACTGCAGAGCTGGCTCCACATTTTGTGGATCTACACCGGCTGACACTGTCCAGGGTCCGGGCCCGATGCCGCTGCTGAGGGAGCTGTACGCGTAATAGGCCAGCCCGGCCTTTTTGCGGACTGATTCTCCAATGCGGCCCATCATTCCAAACTGGCCCAGGATGCTGTTGCCCATCAGCGCCGGATAAAACTCTTCCGCTTTTCGGGGAGGACCGGCTACACCGAGGATAATGTCTGTCTGGCTTTTCTCCTCGATCACATGGTGGCTGCGGACCGTTTTTTCTAAGGGATCTGCGCCTGGTACCAGGAAAACCTCCGGTTGGCTGGAATTTGCCCAGCCGCCGAATTTATCTTTCGCCAATTGTAGAGCCTGGTCAGGTTCTATCGCCCCGGAAACCGCGATCACCATTTCTTTTGGCCCGTAATGTGCCTGATGAAAATTGACCAGATCTTCTGTTCTAATGGCAGTGATGGTCTCAATAAAACCATCACTTGGATTTTCGTAGGGGTGCCCGGCGTAAGCAATCTTATCGAAACCCATAGAGGCCATTTCATTTGTATCCTGCGCCCTTAAGTTCAGCCCGGTCAGCAGTTGGGATCGGACCCGTTCGATATGGGATTGAGGGAATACCGGTTCTTTCAAGACACCAGCCAAGATTTCCAATAGGGCAGGCAGATCATCCGCGAGGGATTTCCCCCCGAATCCGGCAGTGTGAGCTCCGCAGCTGATCCCAAGGCTGGCTCCCATGGATTCTAGGTTTTCGTAAATTTCCTGAAATTCTTGTTTTTTTGTACCCCGCATCAATGTTGAAGCTGTAAAATCTGCTAAACCGAGTTTTTCCAGGGGATCATATAGACTTCCAGCTTGCAGGTATCCAGCAATTGAGACCGAGAGAGTGTTGAAATTCGGGCGGACAAGCAGGATGATTTCGTTATCCAGCTGGGTGCGGGTGATGTCGTGCGGTCCAGGCAAAGAGTCCGGATTAAGGGAAGCGTAATTTTGGATGTTCATTGTTTGTTATTCCCCTTGTTCTGCGGGTAATAAAATCCCACCAATCTGTTTTGCGGTTTTAGATAGGTTTGGGCTGCCCGCTGGACATCTTCCGGCGTAACCGCTTCCAGGTTCTCCAGATAATCCGTCACCCATTCATAACTGGCAAACATCTCTGAAAAACCCAGCCAAAAAGCCTGATTGGTGATGCTCTCTCCTCCATAGGCGAATAGTGCTCTGGTTTGTTTTGCTGCCCGCAGGATCTCTTCCTGGCGGGGCGGTGTATCCTGAAGGCGCTGGATTTCCTCATCGAGCACCTTTATAGCTGCATCAGGTGTTGAAGAAGGATGGATGATGAAATTGAGGTTGTATAAAAACGGATCAATCGTAGCCGGTAACCCGCCGTGAATATTCACCAAAACTTCCTCTTCTTCTACCATTTTTGAATATAACCTTGAGGTTTTATTTGATATTCCTCCTCCACCGAACATGTTTAACCCCTGTGGTCCGGAGAGTATACTGTCCAGGATCAGCAGCGGGAAAAAATCCGGATCACTTGCAGGCGGTGTGTGGTAAACCACATCGCCCAGGATAGTCTCTCCTGGGCCTTCGATAGTTAACCGGTGTTCTCCCCGCTGGGGTGGTTCCGGCCTATTAACCCTGGGAGGCTCATCATTCGCGGGGATATGCCCATAGAGATCTTTAATACGCTTCAGCATCTTGTCTTGATTAAAGTCTCCAGCCATGGCGATCACGGCATTGTTAGGGGCGTAATATGTCTGGTAGTGTTGGAAGAGATCATCCCGCTGGATGGACTTCAAATCTGCTAGATCACCAATGATCTCATGATGGTAAGGATGAACCCGATAAGCAGCGCTCATAACGGCTTCTTTGAGACGGAATCCGGGATCGTTTTCCCTTCCCTGTCTTTCTGAAATCACCACAGTACGCTCGGATTCCACTTCCTCTGGATCATAGGTGCTGTTAATCATCCGGTCGGCTTCCAGTTCTATAGCCAGGTCGATTTTATCAGCAGGCATGGTCTCGAAAAAAGTTGTCCAATCCAAGTAGGTGAACGCGTTCCACACCCCGCCAGTTCTGGAAATTGCTTTTTCCAGTTCATCGGCAGGAAAACGCTCAGTTCCCTTAAACTGGAGATGTTCCACCCAGTGGGAAATCCCTGTTCGCCCCGGGATTTCATCCCGGGATCCAACCCGGTACCAAATCCAGCTGCTGATAAGAGGAGCGGTGTGGATTTCCTTGAGTTTAATTTGTAACCCGTTGGCTAAAGTAATGGTTTTTATGGGTTTTAACATGTTCATAAGGCTGGCCTGCTGTTATTGGGTGAGAGAGGCAATCAATAAATCCAGCGCCAGTTCAAAATCCAGCTGACCGGTCTTCATTGCTTGATCCACGTCGGATAATTGGTGATAAATAGTTATTAATCTGGGCAGAGTAAATTGTTTTACTTTGGGAATGATCTTTTTAATTGGATAAGGATGGGTACCCATCTTTTTTGCGATAGCGTTATGATCCTGGCTTGGATCTTCGTCCAGTAACTCCCGAACCTGGATCATAAGCCTGAATTGGCGGACAATCATGCCAAAGAGGGAAAGCGGTTCACTGTCCTCCAGCAGACGGCGCAGCATAAACATGGCTGTTTTCCCGTCCCCGTTTCCTATCGCATCAACCATCTCAAAAATATCTCCCTGGCGCACATCGGCGGTCAGGGTTCGGACGTCTGCTTCGGATACCGGCCGGGAAAAATCCACATAAGTGAGAAGTTTTTCAATTTCCTTCTTCGCCAGTCGGGGGTTTTCATCAATATAACTAGCCAGTAGCTGGGCTGCTTCATTGTTGAATTTACCGCCTTGCTCTTCAGCCTGATCTTGAATCCAGTGCGTCATTGCGCCGCCTGTCGGCAGAGAGAATATCCGACTCCAGCAGCGGTCTTTGCGTTTCTGTGCCCACTGGATCAACCACTGACCACTTTTTGGTATTTCATTCTCAATAAGTATCAATGCTGTAGTAGGGGGAACGGATTCAAGCAGATTTAAAAATTTTTCCTGGTTGGCTTTGCTCTTTGTTAATTTTAGAGGATTATTTAATACCACCATTCTGCGTTTGGAGAGAAACGGCATAGCATGGGTCTCTGACTTAATCCCATCAAGTTTTTGTGTGTTTCCATCCAGCGTTGTAATGTCCATGGCAGCATTGGAGGAATCACCCATTTTAGGTTTCAGCTGCTCGTTCAGGAAGCTGCGAATGGCGAATTCATCATTGCCATGCAGCAGGTAAATAGTAGGCGAAAATGTACTCATTTTTAATCTTGGGTTTTGATCCTGTGGGCAGGCAAGCCGTTTAATGTGTGTTTGGCTATTGATTCGATTCTCAAGGAACCCGGGTCTCCGCTGGTTGTTAGCTTTTTCTGCAGGATGGGGCCCAATGGCTTTGATATAATCAATGCCAGGACACTTAAGGCGGTAATAACAGGAATCCGCTCAAGTTTATCGCGTGTTCGCTCCCCGACACCCAATAGTCCTGCGGCCCCAGCCAAGCCGGCTGCAAAGCCGGAGACAAGTAGATTAGTCCCGCAGTTCTGGTGAATTGCCAGATTGCTCTGCCCGGATTTTAGTTTTTCCAGAGCGTCCGAAATGGTTTGGCTCAGTTCGTCGGTGGGGATTTCACCCAGAATCCAGAATCCACCTGCGTCAGAATGCCCAGCGAAGGGCTGCTTGGGATGGATTTTGGCCAGTAAATTAAGTGTGGCATGTTCCAGGCCGTGATTGCGGCGCATACGTGAAATTAAAGAGCTCATAAGATTGGCCTAACAATGGGCAAGTAGATAATAAAATTCTAATCGCCAGACCGGGGTTTTTAGCATTCTGATTCAAAATGGGAAGATAATTTTGATTAATATCCCGGATAAGGAATAAGATCAGTAGGCTTTCTATTTTACTAGAGAACCGTGATAAATACTACCGGGGGTGATAGTTAAAATAGAACTCTGAGAAAGCTGATAACGATGCTGAAAACTTCCCGTGCTATAATTGCCTAGCTGTACAGATCTGCAGGAGAGTAGAATTAGGTATATGAAAACGTTAATTACGGGGGTGGCCGGATTTTTAGGATCGGCACTCGCCCAAAAACTAATTGAGAGTGGACATGAAGTTCTGGGGCTGGACGACCTGTCTACCGGTAAACAAGAAGCGATTCCCTCCCAGGTGCAATTTGAGCTGGGAGATATGCTGGATCGACCAAAACTATGGACCTTGCTGCAGGATGTAGAATGTGTCTTCCATCTTGCCGCCCGGGTCGCAGTCCAGGAATCCATTCTTTATCCCCGGGAATATAATAGTACCAATGTCGGCGGAACGGTTAGCGTGATGGAAGCCATGCGCGATGTAGGTGTGAAGAGAGTGGTATTTACTTCATCGGGTGCGGTTTATGGTGCTCAGGAAGAACAGCCTCTCCACGAGGATATGCGTCCTGCGCCGGATTCACCATACGCTGTTTCAAAACTCTCCGCTGAATATTATGTCAAAACAATTGGTAAACTGTGGGGTATAGAAACCGTCACCCTGAGGATTTTTAATGCCTATGGCCCTGGTCAGCATACCCCGGCGGATCACCCACCGGTGATTGCAAATTTCCTCAAGCAAGCGGTCCAGGAGGGCACCCTGGTCATTCACAACGGCGGGACCCAGACCAGGGATTTTGTATACCTGGATGATGTGGTAGGGGCCCTGATTAAAGCCAGCAGTGCTTCGAATATTGACGGCAAGACGATAAATATCGGCAGCGGCAAAGAAGTCAGCATTATTGACCTGGCACAAAGGGTGATTGATTTAACCGGTGTGAAAACAGAGTCGATCTTTAATCCCAAATCCAAGGGTGGTGTAAGCAGGATGAGGGCAGATATCACAAGGGCTGCGGACTTGTTGGGTTATCAACCAAAGCATTCCCTTTCTGAGGGATTGAAACTGACCCTGGAACGGGATCCCCGCTATCTGATTTCGGATTGATAGACCCCTGTTTGACAAACTGCTTAAAGTTTCCTCATTGCAGTCACCCGGGCAGCAAGAATCCCTCTTTTGTTCCCGGTATTTGTGTTCTCGGCAATATAAAGGAATTTCTTGGCTTATCCTCTTTTTGAGGCCGATATTGTACAATAACCCTATGACTGACAGGTTAGCGGCATCTTTTTATGCCCAGGACACAGTTAAGGTAGCCCGGGAACTGGTTGGCAAACGGCTGGTATGCTTGGATGGAGACCGACGGATTGCAGGTGTAATCATGGAAACTGAAGCCTACCGGGGTGAGGATGATTTAGCCTGTCACTGCCGATCGGGACAAACACCGCGAACGGTAATCATGTATGGGTCTCCCGGTAAAGCATATGTGTATTTCGTCTACGGCATGCACTGGCTGTTGAATTTTGTTACTGAAAAAGAAGGATATCCCGGCGCCGTGTTGAT
The DNA here is from genome assembly GCA_964532455.1 of uncultured Anaerolineales bacterium. Taxonomy (GTDB): domain Bacteria; phylum Chloroflexota; class Anaerolineae; order Anaerolineales; family UBA11858; genus B10-G9. The sequence continues at coordinate 103 of CAZHHT010000062.1, read as the reverse complement.
CCGGGCAATTTATCCGGAAGAAGGATTAGACCTGATCGCCAAGCGAAGAAATGGCAAACCTAAAAAACAATGGGCAGATGGACCAGCTAAGCTCTGCCAGGCG
>CAZHHT010000061.1:0-16629 GCA_964532455.1 uncultured Anaerolineales bacterium | reverse complement strand
ACATTGGCGCTGTCGTGGAATCCATTTAGAAAGTCGAAGATCAATGCCAGGGCAACCAGAATGATGATTAATATATTCTCCATTGTTTGCCTTTCTCAAAGTCCAGTTCGAAAATCTCTCGAATTCCCTGGAATATAACCAAGCCACTACCTTTAATTAAGCGTGGTCTATTCAGGAGGACAATCATTATAAGCAGAATAACAATAATTAGCCATAAAATCAACTTTATAAGTTTTCCGCCATCACATCTAGGCATTAAGCTGAGATCGATACGGCTAGGCTATTGTTTATACAAAGTAACTAACTGTTTAGAAGCTTGATAAATATGCTCCTGGATTGGATACTGTGTAGCTAACTACTGTCATCTTGTTGAGCAAACACATAAAAAAGATTGATGATCAAAAAATACCAAACACAAGTATTTATGGATTTTCACGATAAACAAGGGTAATGCCAAAATGCTTTCTATAGCACCGGTTTCCAGCCAAGCATCTGACTTACGTTCAGGATCGTAAATGCTTTCCGAACGTATTGAGCGTATTCGATAGCATTATTGATATCTTCATTAGTCAGACCAATATCTGGTGGTTCTGTTGCTCCGTCAACAATTTTGAGCAATGAACTCATCTCCTCCAAAGAGGGAACCTCTAAGGCGATTTTCTGGATTTCATCCCAATTATCAATAATTGTTTTCTTGAGTTTTTTGTATTTTTCCGCAGTCATACTCAAATGAGCTTCTTGGGTTTTTACAATAGAAGAAGCTATAATTTTGCCATACCCGCGATTTATTTTCTGAATTTCAATTTCAGGATCAAATTTGAAATTATTATCTAAGCGGTCTGCAGCTTCTTTTTTAGACACCTGACGAATCATCTCGTAATATTTGGCGATCCATATTGAAGCTAATCCGACCTTGGCTCCATGGAAGACAGCCGGACGACCTTCTCGAAGAAGGGCCATCTCCCAATAATGTGAAAACTGGTGCTCGGAACCAGACGCTGGTCGGGAATTTCCAAATTCCAGCATACATAATCCTTCTTCATACAGGGCTTCCATAACAGACTTAATACTAAATTCCCAATCTTCGCTTAATGTTTTTGCCTGAGTGACTACTTTATCCCTGGCAATACGAGAGCGTTCGGCAATAGCTGTATCATAAGGATCCCCATTAATAATATTTGCTAATTTCCAGTCTGCTAACGCGGTGAACTTCCCGAACATATCTCCAAAGCCTGCTGCAATAAGCGGCTTGGGGGCATTGCATAAAGTGTCCAGATCTGCAAATATGGCAAGCGGGGGCCTGGAAATTATGGTCTGCTTGAAACCCATAATGGTCATTGACGATCCATTGGATGCAAATCCATCAACGGATGGCGCAGTGGGCAGTGATATGAAGTATGATTTTGCTCGATAACTTACAAAACGAACAATATCTGTCACCGTGCCAGAGCCAACAGCAATGAATAGTTGCTCTGATTCATCAGACACCAAAAGTGCCTGAACAATATACTTCTCGTTAGCTCCGATCTCTTCACCCCGTAAGACAACGTTCTTAACATTAAATTTAGCTTCACGGAGCGCATTTTCAACAAGGGAGCCTAATGCTTTATATTCATTTTCGTCTGATACTAGCACAATATTAAAAGCTTTCTTTTCTTTTAAAAACTCAATTAATTCAGGTATTGTTTCATGCCCGATGTAGAACAATAAATTTTCTTTAGGGGAAATCTTAAATCTATTACTCATTGCGATAACGATTCTCTATTGCCGTAATTTTATCCACTTTTGGTGCAGATCCCCCGCCCTGGAATTCTGAATATAACCACATCTCTACCAACTTTGTCGCCAGGGAAGAACCTGTAACTAGAGCTCCTAAGGTAATGATCTGAGCATTATTGCTTTTTCTTGATCGCTCTGCGGAATAGATATCATAAACTTGAGCAGCTCTAATTCCGGGCACCTTGTTGGCGGCGATTGCCATTCCAATACCGGTGCCGCAAATCAAGATGCCTCTATCACATTCTCCTTGTGAAACTTCAATCGCAACTTTTTCAGCAATATCAGGATAATCAACTGGATTCGATCCATCGACACCAAAATCAATAATTTCAACTTGAATCTTTTCCTGTTGTTTTAAGTAGTTAATAACTGTTTTTTTTAAATCTACTGCCAAATTATCACAACCAATTGCAATTTTCATTGTTGCCCTTTTTTAAATTGACAATTCTGTTTCCGGTATCCCGGGTAATTGTTGAATTGTTGTTGTCCTTTAATCAGTAAAAAGTTTCCGACCTCTTCTACATAGGCGGGGGGGCTTGAACGGATACCATGCTGTATCATTATGGATTTTTTGTAAGCTAAGCTCTGGTTAATATGATCCAATCAGTCAACAGAACTTTCAGGTAATCAGCAAGAATAGGTATATGAGCCAGTCTTTTGGTAATCCCAAAGGATATTGAATAAACGAAATTTCTGGTTTTATTACCCAGTATCCAGCTGCTTCCTTGGTAAAATGACCGGTTATGGCGATTAAGTATCCAATAATATCGGGTTATTTAGTACGATTGAAACCTCCTCTCCAATCTTAAACGAATGCCTGTTTTGTGTATGCACTCGGAGTATGATGTCGCCAAATTGCACAGCGCAATCATTTCTGTCACCTATATAAGTCTGCCTGATTAATATGCCGCTAGTGCCTTCCTGGTCAGTTAATGGAAGAACATCAATATCTTCCGGGCGGATTACAACTGTAACATTCTTGGAGTAATCTTTTTCGGTTATTACTGGAACCCTGAGGAAAATTTTACCAGTACCATCCTGTATTTGAACTCTTACCATGTCGTCTGCCCTATTGACAATCTCGCAGGGTATAAAATTTGCCATCCCAATGAAATCTGCTACAAATTTATTGCTTGGTTTCTGATATACATTTTGTGGTGAGTCGATTTGTTGAACAATACCCTTATCCATAACAATTATGCGATCCGACATAGACATTGCTTCGATTTGATCGTGGGTAACATAAACAACCGTGAATTTTAATCGCTTCTGTAATTCAACAATTTCATAGCGCATACTCTCGCGTAATTTTGCATCAAGATTGCTCAATGGTTCATCAAGCAGCAATACTGATGGTTCCATTATCAGGGCTCTTGCCAGGGCAACACGCTGCTGCTGCCCTCCGGACATCTCGTGAGGAAAACGATCCTCGAATCCATCCAGCTTGACCAGAGAGAGTGTATCGGTAACCCGTTCCTCAATTTCATTTCTTGAATATTTCTTAAATTTTAGAGGATAGGCCACATTGTTAAATGTATTCATGTGAGGCCAAACAGCATAAGTTTGAAACACCATACCCATATCGCGTTTGTCAGGAGGCAGAAATACACCTTCTTCATAGGAAGAGATGACTTTATCATCAATCGTGATAGAACCTTTTGTCGACTTTATAAAACCAGCGATCATGCGTAAAGTTGTGGTTTTACCACAACCAGAAGGACCTAAAAAAGTAATAAATTCACCATCTTTGACAGTTACGTTTACATTGTCTACCGCAATCACGTCTCCAAATTTCTTTTGTAAATTTATAAGTTTAAGTTCAGCCATATCAATGCCTTTGTATTAACATGAAACTAGAAACCCATTTTTCCTTGTGTAATTCTTATGGTGATTCTATTTAATAGAACAACGAATACTAAAATAATAAGCGATAGGGCAGCCGTCATTCCAACTTTACCTTCCTGGTGCAATCCATAAACGACAGTACCCAAAGTCTCATTGCCAACCGAGAATAACAACATAGATAATGTCAATTCTGTTAATGCGGGACTAAAAGACAAGAACCATCCGGCAAATATATTTGATCTAATCAACGGCATAACAATGTCTTTAAAAGATGCTACTAAACCCGCTCCGGAAATCCTGGCAGCATCTTCTAATGATTCGTGAACTTGTTCAAACGCAGCACTTATTGAGCGTACACCAAATGTTAAAAAGCGGGCCATGTAAGCAATGGCAATAATCCAAATCGTGTTGTAAATCGAAATATTCACTAATGGCAAGGGCTTTACAAACGCAAGGATCATTGCCAGCGCGACAACTATGCCAGGTACTGCATAAGGAAGCAACACCAATGCTTCAAGGACCACGGTTCCCTTAACTTTAAGCTTCACAATCAAATATGAAATGATCAAGGATAAGAATACGATGACTGTTGCAGAGCCTCCTGCGAGCAAGAAGCTATTTCTTATTGCCCTTTGTACTTTTGGAACTTCATATATTATGCGGCTGAAGTTCACGAAAGAGAGATTTTCAAGCGTAAAGGGTAATCCCAGAGCTCTAAGCAAGGAAGTGGCAAGAATTGAAATCACCGGTAATACTACGGTAAATAGGACTAATAAACCGAGGAATACAACTGCAATATATTTTTTATTTCTTAATGGAACTAATTGCGGTTGTGAGCTTTTCCCAGAAATTATTGCATAACTTTTTTTCCCTTGGATCCATTGCTGAAGTTGCATAGTAATTAATGCAAGGAAAACCAGCAGCATTGATAACGCCGCGGCAATTTGTAAGTTATTTGCTCTGTCAAAATTTAATATAGTAAGAAATATTTGAGTTGACATGACAAAATAACGCTTTGGGAAGCCTATTACAGCAGGAATTCCAAAATTTGCCATCATGGACATAAATATTAAAAGTGCACTTCCTCCGATACTTGGCAGCATTAATGGCAATGTGATATCACGCAAGGTCCTTAATGTTCCAGCTCCAGAGATCTGTCCAGCTTCTTCAAGAGCGGGATTCATCTGGGAGAGAGGTCCCAAAGTGACCATGTAAGCGATTGGATAACTGTAAAGGATCATCACAAAAATGATTCCACCTTGCCCATATATAACCCAGAGCGGATCAAATGTATTTGTGATTGCCATCCAAAATTTGTTAATATATCCAACGGGGCCCAGTAGATATACCCAGGCTATAGCGCCAATAAATGGAGGAATGATATAGGGAATAATGAGTGTAGTACGCCAAAATTTCTTAAATGGGATATCCGTTCTTGCGAGCAGCCAAGCGATTGTGACACCAAGCGCCGTTGCTCCCAGCGCCCCCCAGAAAGAAACTATGAATGTGTTCCGGAAAACTATATAAGTGGTTTGATTTGAAAGAAGCTCAATATAATTATTAATACTTAGTTGATCGTCTGCGTAAAAACTAGTTTTTACAAGTGTGTAGGATGGATACAAAATGACTACTATCAATAATATAAAAATGATTCCGCCAGCCCCGTATATTCCCCATTTAAGGTAGGTGTTGGCATTATCACGGAAATTGGTTTTGGATTGTAAAGTAAACACAGCACCACCTATTTAACGTATAGCAATGGCGTACCTGTCACCTTGGTGGGGCAACTTTAAAGTCGCCAAAACTGGTGAAGTTTGTCGATATGGACAATATTTTTGATAATCTTGTTCAAAATATCAAGCTAGTTATACTTAAATTGTGTGAAGCAATAATGACGGTTTTTGATGCAAACATTGGAGGGGAAAAATGAATTCCCCTCCAATATATTCTAACTTATGCTTCGGGGGGTGGCCCGAACAGATCTTCGTATTTGTTTCTGAGTTCTTCGCGATTTTCGGCCATGAATTCAACTGGGGGAACCAGTATCTTGACTCCGCCTTCCGGGAAATCCGCAAATCCATCAGGTTTTGGAGCGTCAGGGTCAATGCTCACATAATTCTGGGATACGAACAATGCCTGAGCCCGATCTGAATACAGATAATCCAGAAAAGCCTGGCAGGCAGCCGGGTTTGTTGTATTCTTGTAAATGGCCACGGGGGTGGGGATCAATACTGCGCCCTCGCTTGGCCAAATCATCTCAACAGGGGAACCCTCATTTTTGTTATTGCGAGCCATAAAGTCGACTAACTGACCCATGGCAAATTCACCCGTGGCGATATTTGTTCCGATGCCACCATTGCCACGACCCACAACGACTTCATTTTCGTTTAATGCTTCGTAGAACTCCCAACCAAAATCTGCTTCATTTACTAACGTACCGAGATTATTAAATGCACCACCAGAATAAAGCGCGCTGGCCATACCAATGCGTCCTTTATAATCTGGGTTTAGAAGATCTTTCCATCCGGTTGGTGGAGTATCAACCAGCCCTGTATTGTAGGCTACGATGTTGAAAATATAGCGAACTTCGTGCGCTTTGTTGTCAAAATAATGATTCTGCGCATCGACCAGGTCGCCGCCAACGGGCATATACTCAAGCAGCATATCTTCGTCAGATAACTTGCGGAAGAAATCAAGATCTGCAAACCACATCAGGTCTGCTTTAATATCTCCGCCTTCCATTTCCGCCTGCAGTTTAGCAGTAACTTCGCCGGTGCCAGTGCGGAAGATGAAAATTTCAATGTCAGGATAAACCTCATTGAAGTCTGCAACCATTTCGTTGACTTTATCCTCAGATTCAGAGGTGTAAAGTACGATTTGGCCAGTAATCGCTTGTTCGGCTTCAACCTCAACCTCAACCTCAACCATGACAGTTTCTTTTATTACAGTTTCAACCTCAACCTCAACCTCAACAGTTTCAACAATTGTCTCGGGCTGGCAGGCTGTAAGCAGTAAGCCAAACGACACCAACAACGCTATGCATAAAATCATAACATTTCGTGCTTTTGTAGTCATTTTCTCCTCCTATATAGCTTGTAAATTCATGAATATAATCCGGGCAACATGCCCTCTTTCGTCTTGTTTTCCAAATACACCTCCTCTAAATTTAATCAAATTTCTTTATTGTTTTCTGCGCTTTGAACCAAGAGATTCATTTCATTCATATTATGTTTTGCGAGCCAATCCGACTGCTGAAGTTCCAATCCCTCAATCGCCACATCGGCCTGGGTATTGTCAATGACATATTTTACAAATTCAGTAAAATCACGATCTCCCGTGTTTAATGCTATATGTCTCTTTTGGCGTGTGAGATCGCTTAAGTGAACATGTATTACTTTATTCATTTGAGAAATATACTCTATCGGATCTATCTCTAAGGGTACGTGGGCAGCATCAAAGGTGATCCCCATGTTCGGGGAAGTGATCTCATCCAAAATTCGGTTGGCATCTTCCGGTGTAGTAAAAAATTCGTTAGGGATGTGCTCCATTACTTCCAACCCGATGGTACGGTTTTTTAATTGTGCGTGAGAAGTTAATCTTTTCACGCCTTCTGTCAGGGATCGCCAGTACTCTTCAGTAGAATCTCCAGGTATAGTTAACCTCCCCGGATGTATGACCACAGGATTTGCATTAAGTTCTGTCGCTATATCTATACTCTCTTGAAGCATATTTAATGATGCCTCTCGCACTTGATCCAGCTTGGATGTAAAATTCAGATCCCAGCTCAGGGCATGAAAGGAAAGAGAGAGGTTTAATTGCTGGGCTAGTTTCCTCAGCTCTGCACAATTTTTTTCTTCGCCAGTCTTGATTAAATGAAAATGCCAGACTTCTATACCGTCATAGCCTAACTGTTTGGCGATATTAAAAACCTCTTCTAACTGATACGAAAATAAAAGGGTTGAGGAAGCGATGATTTTCACACTGATTTGCCTTGATTCGCATGATGGGCTTCTTTTAGTTTGTTTTGGAAAATCACCAATACGTCACTGGGAGCTTTTGTACTTCCAATAGGAAACGATTTTTTTCTCTTAGGCCCGTGAGAATCAGAACCACAGGTCACAATCGCATCATACTTCTGAGCTAGTTCAATATATTTGGTGATTTCTTCTTCAGTATGCATCGGATAATATGCTTCCAATCCTTTTGCGCCATCTTGCAGTAATTTTTCTACAACCTCATCATTGCCCACTAAACCTGGATGGGCAACGACAGGTAACCCGCCAGCTTCAATAATATATTCAATGGCCTTCCTGGGAGTTATATGATCGTGAGGAACAAAAGCAGGTTTTCCTAATCCAAGATATTTCTCGAATGCCTCTTTTTGATTTGAAACATAGTTCTTTTCCACCATAGCTTCAATAATATGGGGCCGGCAGATAGATCCCTTAGCTATAGCTCTAACTCGATCGAAAGATATTTCCAGGCCAAGAGCATTAAGTTTAGTCACAATATTTTTAGCACGCTCTATCCTGTTTGACTGCCTGTCGCTTAACATGTCGATGAATTTCTGGTTATCAGGGTTCCAAAAGTATCCAAGAATATCAATTTCTGTATCAAAGGCATCCGTGTTAAGCTCTACTCCTGCGAAAATTTTTACGCCCAAATCTTGCGCGAAACGGAGCGCTTCGAAATAGCCATTGATATTGTCATGGTCTGTGATTGATACAGCAACCACATTTGTGGATTTAGCGATCTCGATAATTTCTTTAGGCGAATGTGTGCCATCAGAAGCTGTAGAGTGTAAATGGAGATCGAAGGACTCTTTGATCATACTATCTACTTTTCTTTTTTGTGATAAACCCTGAAAATTCCTTTTAAATGCCGCCTTATATTATTGCAACAATCTTTAATGAAATGCAGTCTAAAACAGAGCCCGATTGACCTGATGACAAGTTCGAAATTAGCAATGTGCTTGTGAATCCTGTTTTCAGTATAGCATATCGCAACAAATATGTGCAAGTATTTCACAAATGTGCAGTATGTTGTGGCTTGTGTTTGAAGTACCCTATTTTATGCTATATCTTTTCAGTTTGATATAACATGCGGTCTGTATAAATTAGACAGTATGGGGGAAAACATCTAGGAAAAATTATTCTGAAACTTGATGGTGGGATATCATACGAATACCCACTGATAATGGGAGAAAATATTAGGGATTGGAAAAGGGGTGATGCTCCCGAGGCTGTTACATCAGTCACTAGTCCAGACATTTTATTCTCGTGGAATGGCATTACTCCAGATGGACATTCAGGAGGTATTGATTTGCTCCGGATTTCAATTCCAGTGGAGTATCAAAACCAGAGCATCAATCAAATCCAGGTTGTAGATTCTAGCCTTGATAGTATTAGCGACATAAATCCAGGAATCAGAATACTAGCCGGCTCAGTTGAGATCCAGGACGAAACTCCTGGGCCATGGAGCTATCGAATTGAAAGACTTCCAATAACTGATACAGAATTGAAGTGGGAGCTTGCAGAAGGAGAATTATTAATTATCACTGGTGGAAGTTTGCACTATCAAGATTTTAGTTGTGGAGGAAATGCGTCACAAATTTGTATTTTAGTAATTCAGGCTTCAGTAACGCAACAATTCACGATAGATAGATTGGTTCCCCAGAATAATTGGCTTGCTGTTTCTACGACTGTTTCTTCAGAAGAAGCGGTAGAAAGTGTACAAGGTGAATTTTGGTTGCCTCCAAACTGTGGAGATGGATGTAACCTCTCGCCACAGTCGCGATATTTTCAGATAACACGGAAATATCTACTTACAAAATTAACCGGCCTGATCAATAACATTAATTTCAAGGAGACCGCTCATGAGGAAAACGTTAAACCCGTTTCTGTACGGAAGACCAGTTCCAATTGAGCGACACATTGATAGAGAAATGGAATTGCGAAAGATATTCTCGCGAATAAAGAATAAAGAATCAACTGCCATAGTTGGCAACCCCCAAATTGGTAAAACTTCTCTAATTCAGTATCTTCTGTCCGAAAAAGTAATGAAAATGTGGCTGAATGATTTATATGAGGACTATATATTTCCAATTCAAATTGATGTATACGCTGGTTGGTTGTCTTCTAAAAAACCCCCCCTGGATATTTGGAGATTTATTTTTGGTACCTTAAAGAACAAATTATCAAATGAAGATTTGATTTCCAGTCTTTCCAAGTTGGACCAGCGGGGGCATTTGAACAGAAAGTTACGGTTTGAAAGTAGAAATGTACCGATGACCGCAACTTTCTGCGGAAAACTCCCTAAAGATCATCGATGAAATAGGATCCGTTAGGGAGAACGTGTTTGTATGGCAAAAGAGATATATGAGATAAGGCCTCGTTGTCAATTTCTTCCCCTTGTTGTCTGAGATTTTCCACAATGTCGTTGATTTTGATCGTGTTCCAGTAGAGAATGGCATTAGAAACAAGGCTTAAACAGCTGGCTTTGTTCATAATCTCTTCGTAGTCGCCGGTTGTAAATTCACCTTGGTTAGCAAAGAAAACCCATCGAGGCAGCTTATGCCGATACTCGCCCTTATTAGGGTACTGTGCATATTCGCGCAGAAATATACGCTAAGAGGTATGCAAAACCACCTCGGATCTGAATCAAACTACGATTTAGAGTGTACTCTCCATAGAGAATCACATTTTCCCACCCAGCAGGGCTGATATGCTTCAACAAACCGATGTTTATTTTGACATCTCGGGGGTTGCATTTTTGTATGCTAATTCCATTGGTTGCTGCGTTGAAAATTGAATTGCAAGGCGCACAAATGCTAATTGATAGGCAAAGCCAAGTCGATTGTGGTCGCGCCGCCTTTGCATGCATAATTTCTTTTATGTCTTTTGGTGAAAATTGACCAGCTTGAATGATCTATTCATGGGAAAATCTAGATTTTAACATAGGTAGGCGTTTGTTTTTCTTTATTGTGTTAACAAGCGAAATTAGACTACAAGATGATATAAAATAAAGCTAGATTACGGTGATTTTAGACAACAAGCAAGGCGGGGAAGGTTTTGGCTTATTTTTGCCTATCAACTGACAATTAGGATCCCAATACTCAAAAAACGGGACTCCGTCAAGCCTGAATTATTAGACAGAGACACGGAAAATGTGTGACGAGGCGGATTTGGACTTATAGTGCCATTCCTTAGCGTATATTTCTGTGCGAATATGCACAGTACCCTATAAGGTCTTTCAACCTTTCCTTTTGCCTGTGGGGAAAGAGCATAGCTGACACCTACACCCAGAATGCGCATCATCTTGCGCCACTGGGTATCCACCTCGTCGGTCTCAAGCACATGTTTGCGCCAGACACTGTCTCTGCCTTGAACAAAACGAAACACACGTAAGGAATCAACATAGTACCGCAAGGGAAGCCCGTATTGCTGGCTCAAGGCCTGGGTCGCCTGAATATGGGCCCAGGCAGTCTCTCTGGGAACGAAATCAGCGTACAGCAGCTTGCGGCTGAAGTCATCAATCGAAGTGACCAGAGTCCACTTCTCCTTCGCAAAGGGTGACCATTTATGTGTGGAAGCATCATGCTGGATCAGCGCACCGATGGATGATGTTAACACTTCCCGATCATGAGTTTTTCTCTTTTTTCGTGGTTTGTGGCATAATCCGGGGCAAATCGTCCACCGAATCCGGAGCATGTCGTCCACTAAATCCGAAGTAAATCGTCCACTGATTCCGGAGCATGTCGTCCATTTTTGGGGCAACCCCGGAATGGGTGGACGACATCAAACGGAATCCTAGAACAAGACTGGTCAGATCCAGAGTATCGTGTCATGCTTACCTCCACAAAACATCGAGGAGGCATAGGTGGCACAAAGGAAACTGACCATGAGAAAGTCCAAAGAAATCCTGCGCATGAAGTGGAAGATGGGATTCTCAGACCGGCAGGTGGCTGCCAGTCTGCGGATCGCGCACAGCACAGTGGGGGACTATGTAAAGAGAGCTGAAAAAGCCGGTTTGGATTGGGCGCAGGTTGAGAAGCTGGGGGAAATTGAACTAAAAAACAAGCTGTTCCCGCAGAAGAAGAAAGCAAAACCTAACCAGCGTCCTCTGCCTGATTGGGATAAGGTGGACCAGGAGATGCGCCGTCCCAAGGTGACGCGCAAGCTGCTGTGGATGGAATACATCGGGGACCATCCTGGTGGATACGGATACAGCCAGTTCTGTGAGCTTTATCGGCGTTGGGCAAAATCTCAGGACAAACCAGTGATGAGGGTACCAAAAAAAGCGGGGGAGGAAGTCCAGGTCGATTATGCCGGGCAAACGGTTTTAGTTATTGATCCAGAAACTGGAGAGAAGCGAAAAGCCCAGATTTTTGTTGGGGTCCTGGGAGCCAGCGGCCTGATCTACGCCGAAGCACAGTGGGACCAGAGCCTGCCAAACTGGATCCGGGCCCATGTGCGCATGTTTGACTTTTTCGGGGGCGTGCCGGAGATTATCTGGCCAGATAATCTCAAAACCGGGGTCACTAAAGCTTCCAGGCTGTTGAAAAATGCACTGAAAAGTACCCATTACGGCAAGGAGGCTATTTTCCAATTTGTTTATCTATAACATACAGATGTTTAATAGCTCGCACAGAATACACAATTGCTGTAATCCCTGAGTGAAATGAGATAAAAATCAGGGAATAAATAAGGGCGTTTAATGAGTAAATGGGGATCAATAATACACCGATCAATATAGGAATATTGTACAAGTTCCTTCTGCCAGCTATCCTTTTGAATTTCCTTTCAAAGTCCCCGCTGTCATCTAAACTTCTACCTGATGCCCTTCTAAATTGATCGTAGACGTGTCTGTAGAACGCTATGAAAAGGATAATAAATATACAAAGGATGAGAGGGATAACAGTCTGAGTAGCACGAAACAAGAACCACGACAGGGCTATGAACCACGAAAACTCAAACAACAAATCAAAGGAATGTTCCAACGAACCAAGCTTACTTGTTTTCAGTTTCACCCTGGCCAATTTGCCATCTAACCCATCTGCTATTCCGACAACAAAAGATAAAATTGATGCTGGTAATAAATAACCAACAAGGAATAAAGCAGTTACTGTATAGGCTAAAACATTCACTATGATGGTTAATTGATTGGGTGTAATATTAGAAGTTGAAAGGATAGCTACCAATTTGTTCTCTATGGGTTTATGAATGTAATGCGCAAGCGCATCAGAAGGGTTTTTGCTGGCATTTTCGATGATCATTTCCTTCGCTTTTGTCAGATCTTTTTCTGTATCAATATCTACCCACCAAGGCTCAATTTCCTTTCTCATTTTTGAAGCGTAACTATTGATCTGGGTAATATCAAATATTTCAGCATCTCCATTCTTGGCAGCCTTGTTGATACAATCTGAAAGCTCACTCTTTCCTTCTTCTAATGTCTTCTCAATATAGGAAAATATGTTGGGTGAGCATAAAAAGATGCCTGTATCTATACAGTTTGATTTCTCGATGCCCTTGCCTTCCTCTACTATTTTTCCTCTCTTTTCACGAACTTTCACATCCTCTTCTGACGGTTCTTTTCTGTCTACAGCTAACACAATGGAACTTCCAGCATCATGGTTAATGAGTTCGCTCAGAATTCGACTATCAAAAATGTGATCAGACATCAATAAGATAAATTTTTCATCTAAAAAGTCTCTAGCCTTTAGAACCGAGACCGCATTCCCCCTTTGCCAATCCTCATTGTCAATATAATTGATACTTACCCCGAATCTATCGCCATTCCCTAAATCACCCATTAATTTTTCACCAAGATAACCGCAGACTACCAAAAACTCGTTAATACCTGCTTCTTTTGCAGTTAGTATCACCCTTTCAATCAAAGATATCCCTAGGAGCTGAACCAACGCTTTGGGTTTATCTTTGGTAAAACTGCCCATTCTGTCACCATCCCCGGCTGCAAGCATCAGCGCTTTCACAACTTTTACTCCTTTATATTAACTTCTTCATAGAACATAAAAAAAATCGTAATACTTTTGGGTTTCATGAACTTTTTCTCACAAATAACATACGCGTTAATTTATACGAAAACAATTCAGCTTGCGGGCCAGTTTGACAACCGACGGCGTGCCGCCGAACACGAAGCGTACATCCCTGGAGTGCAGTTCATCGGCGGCTTCAGCGAACTCGGCCAGCAATCGTTCCCCGTTCTCAGGGGTCAACCTGTATGATACGCCAGCTACATGGACGCATTCCCCCAAAGCACAGGAAACGACAGTTTTCACAGTGCCTCCTACACAATTCTGTGTCAGGTTTTTGGAGTAGTGGATAACGATTTTGATACTGCCAATAAGGCGAAATGGCCGTGCAAATTTACCGAAGCTGATAGATCCACAATACCAGGGCAATATTCCGCTCTACCAATCGCACCTGGATAGTTCTTGGAAATCCAACAGGGTATGGAATTATTATATCAGAGGTCGTTCCTGCGTATGTAAGACCTGACAAAATGAGAACTCAAAATCCTTGATGTCGTTGTCATTTTGACCAGGGCGAATGGAATCTATTCTTCACGCCGGGGAAGATGGCGGTAGAGGCTGATGGCACAGCGTCTGAATGGGACATATATGTCAGTGTGAATGATCAAACAGCCGGTAATGTAACCTCAACCATCTACTCCAAGGCAATGACGGCCTATTCCGAGATCACTATGGACCCGGCCACCATCGACTTCCCTCTGGACGGTAAGGCTTATAGCTGCTGATTATCTACACTACCTCCTGGATATCAGCGTGAGTAAGTCTAGGGAGAATATTAAATAATCGCCTTAGAAAGAGAAGATATTATCAACTCCCTGTGAGATTGGCTGATAGTCGTAGATTGTTTTACGTTTTCAATAATCTCTTTTATTGTGGCTTGAGTTAATTCCCCTTTTATAAGACTCATGTCCTGGTCTATTTGGTTGAAAATGTCATCAAAGGAAAAATCATTACGAGCTCTATCGCAACTTGCGTAAGAATCATGCTCCAAAAATTGATAATCGGTAGGGGTTTTTACTAGTTCTACTTGTCCGTGTAATAGCCAGGGGCGATTCCTTGTAAACTTGTTGATCTCGGAATTTATTACAAAACAGATAGTTTCTGAACCAACATGTGCCAAGATAATATATTTGTATTTGGGGGGGTGGGTAAATGGACAATAAAGATAGAGGACTTTCCCTGGCGTCAACTGGGCTCGTAGTCTTTCTTGTCGTAGTGGTCCAGGAAAATGTTCCCCCAATCTTCCCATGTATTACCCCGCGATGTGTTCAATAAGGTTTTCAGGATCCGGTAGGATATCTTCCGGAATGGACTGGATAATATCCTCAAGAGCTATAAAATCATTCTCGTCAGCAGCTTCCATGTCTGATCCGTGGCTCTTATCGTACAATTCACCGAAGGACATATGGCCATAGATGTTTATCGAGTTATCCAAGCATTCAAGGTCAGAGGCACTCAATAGATCGGTGTTAGCTCTTCTGTTGGGGATGAGATCAAAACCGTCCACAGTAAGAATATTCTTATCGGTAATATCGGAATTATGAGCACCATCTCCTCTATATTGCTTAACAATATCATAAAGACCACTTGGAACGGGACCCTTATTCATTGCCACATAGGAATCCCCGCATATCAAGCGGCCAAACTTGCCGAGGTGTTCTTTGTCGGCAAAATATAGGACTTTCAGGACGTTATACATATTATTGGCTTTTTCAGTGATATACAACAACACCTCAACTGCCTTCTCCACATCAAACCTGTTCCTGTTCATAATCAGCCCCTTTCCCTCTTCAGAGAATTATAGATATTCTCGATATCAGTATAATAATCAAATAACATTATGTCAAACCTCAATTTTCCCGGATTAATCTCGCACGATAATCCTCATTATCATGTATTATTTAAAGAGGAATATTGTAGACTTCATACCTGATGTACTAACGAATGAGACTTCATGACAGAAAACAAGAAACTAGATCCGATCAGAAATTGGTCCTATTCAGTAAATACTTTACTCGAAAGCTATAGAAAGGTCCCTCTGTAGCTGCCACACACGGAGATATCATCGGTAATGCCAGAGAGTATTTTATACAAGAAATTCTTCGGAGGTTCCTCCCGAAAATAGTATCCATCGGTACAGGACAAATTATTGATAAAGAATACAAAGTTTCTAAGCAAATTGATATCATAATATCCAGGAATGAATTTCCCGTCTTATCTACCTTGGCAATCTCGAACGTTTATCTAGCCGAAAGCATAATTGCGACTATTGAAATCAAATCGAGTCTTACCGGGGGAAGAAACGGGGCTCTTAGGGAAGCGTTAGACAACTGTAAATCTGTAAAAGAACAAATAATTCACACAAACAAAACAACGGTGTATAAGAATCTCGTGGAAGCTGGAAAGTTACCCGAAGGTGATAGTCATCTCTACACAAAGCTAATACCTCCAACATATATATTTGGATTCAAAGGATATAAATCGGATTTAGACAGCTTAAAAAATGCTGTATTGTTTTGCTTCAAACGGAAATGGAAAACAGGCCGTCCCATGATAGTATAAAAACGGAGGCCAAAAACAATGAGAAAACAGCGCAAAAACTACACCCCGGAAGAGAAGGTATCCATCCTGAGAAAGCATCTAGTTGAGGGAACGCCAGTATCAGAATTATGTGATCAATACCAATTACAGCCAACCGTCTTCTATCGCTGGCAGAAGCAGTTTTTCGAGAAAGGGGCCCTGGCCTTTGAGGGAAGGAAAGAACGAGAAACCGCAGCTCTGAAAAGGAAAATTACCAAATTAGAAGAAAAAATCGCCACAAAAAACGAAGTGCTGGGTGAATTGATGGAAGATCATATTGAGCTAAAAAAAAGTCTTGGGGAGATCTAAATGCCAAATGTGGGTACCTCCCATTTTCGTGCGTAAATATCCGCTAAGGATCGAGGGGGAGAGCT
>CAZHHT010000060.1:0-16669 GCA_964532455.1 uncultured Anaerolineales bacterium | reverse complement strand
ATTCTACGGCTGATCGGGCAAGTAGCCGCAACCTATCTGATCGCGGAAGGTCCCGATGGATTGTACCTGATTGACCAGCACGCTGCTCACGAAAGAATATTATTCGAGAAATTTATCTCGACCAGAGATAAAAGTGTACCTTCCCAGGTTTTGCTCGATTCTGTGGTGGTTGAGTTCTCTCCCAGCAGTGCAGACCTGGTGATTGAACATCTTGAATTGCTTGGTGAATTGGGATTTGATCTGGAAGGCTTTGGACCAGGCGCTTTTGTGATCCGGGCTGTACCGGCGCTGCTGCAGGGCACATCTCCTGAAGGAATCCTCAGAGCGGCAGTTGAAGATCTTGAGGTAGATGAAACCCCGCTTGAGAAAAATATTGAACAGAAAATTATTGCCAGGATCTGTAAGAGAGCTTCAGTAAAAGCTGGCCAGATCTTATCTCCTGAGGAGAGTAAACAACTGCTGCTGGATTTAGAAGCCTGTCTATCTCCGCGGACATGTCCCCATGGACGTCCAACGATGATTCATTTATCGGTTGATTTGCTGGAAAGGAAATTTGGCAGAACAGGTCCGAGGTAAAAGAAAAGGCTCCAAAAGTAAAGGATCCAGGATTTTTAAAAACTCAGGGATCCTAGCATTTCTACCTAAAATAATTTATTAACAAATATCTCTGGAAGGTCGTGGCATTCCCCGCAGCCAAGCAGCGGTTCACGAACGTCCTGATGGGTTTTTGTACAGTAGGCTTTGACTTGAACCTGTTGGGGAAGAAACGGAAAAGGACGCTTGAGTTCAGGTTTCAGATGCATATGTTCACAGGAATTTGCCCGTGATATCTCCGGGACAGGACAGTTAACACACAATTTTGGTTGCCAGGACAGGGGGGGATTTACTGAGTTAAGCAGCCGGCATTCTTCATGATTTTTTCCACGGTGGTAATCCCCGAAAAAATAGCGGCATTCAATTCCGGCAGGATTTTTCATACCCGGGTGACATATTCTCCGGTTCTGGTATCAATCCGGATGATATCTCCCTCTTCGACGAAGTTCGGCACATCCACTTCAAGACCGGTTGAGGTTGTCACAGATTTGGTGACACTGGTGGCAGTATTTCCCCGAATGGAGGGATCAGCCCGCATAACTTTCTGATCTACTGTGGTCGGCAGAGCAATATCCAGGGGGGCGCCCTCAAAAAAGGTTAATTTCACTTCCATTTCATCAGTAAGGAATTTGGTGGTATCTCCTAGAATATCACCCCGGAGGGCTGGCTGTTCATAAGTTTCAACATCCATGAAGAAGTACATTTCCCCGTCGTTGTACATATACTTCGCATTCTTGAAGGTGAGACGGATATCCTGGACTGAATCGCCGGAGTTAAATTTTTTCTTCAGACGTGTGCCTGTGCGAAGATCTCTTACATCTACCCGGATAGTAGCCTTTCCACGACCGGGTTTATGATGATCATACTCAAGCACCTTGTAGATATGTCCATCCAGTTCAAATGTAATGCCTTTTCTTAATTCGTTAACATCAATCATTTTTTGCCCTTATTGAACATTTTGACGATAAATCTGCCCCGTGATTATATTCTACAGTCGTACTGGTGACAAGGGAGAGAAGGAGAGAAGGAGACCTGCTTTTTTCCTTTACTAAGACCTGATTCCAGGAATTTCGACTGGAAATCATTCTGAATCTGCTGTTTGTAGTAAACCCGGCAAGCAGGTGTAATCCCTCCTAAATTATGGTAAACTTACTGATGATTAGAAAGGGATTTAACAATGGCGGACAAAAAACGGATCATTTGCATTGAGGATGAACCAGAGACCACAAATCTGATGAAGTTGATTCTTGCCAGAGAAGGGTATGAAGTTCTGGGAGCAAATGGCGGTGAAGAGGGTCTGGCTTTGGTTAATGAAGAACATCCTGATTTGATCCTACTGGATTTAATGATGCCTGAAATGGATGGAACACAGGTATTTCAACGATTAAAGGAAAACGAAAAAACACGGGATATCCCTGTCATCGTTGTTACGGCAAAAGTCCAGAGCATTGATATTGTACTGTGGCGGCAGGTAGCAAAAGTGGATGACTATATCACAAAACCTTTCCGCCCAGAAGAATTGGCTGAACGAGTGAAGTACGTGCTATCTCAAGCAGGGGAATAAACTTCCCTGGTTCCAGCAACTATCCAACATGATGAAAGTAAATGTCATTAATAAAACTCGAAGTTTGGAGAAACCGCTTCGAGTAAAAAATTGTGATACATTTTTCTGCCGTTTACGGGGTTTAATGTTCCAGAAAGAATTGGATCCAGCCGATGGATTACTGCTGGTCCAAAAGAATGAAAGCCGGAGCAATGCTGCCATTCATATGTTTTTTGTGGGAATGGATCTGGGTGTTGTCTGGTTGAATAACAACCGGAAGATTGTCGATATTCAATTGGCGAAAAGCTGGAAGCCAATGTATACACCAAAGCATCCTGCCCGGTATGTACTTGAAATCAACCCGGAAAGGATCCCCGATTTTAATATAGGAGATAAACTGGACTTTGAAAAAAATTATCCGAGGTAGTATTCTTTTAGTATTGATCTTCAGTTTGTTTATTCCTGCATTTGCCCAGGAAAACCAGACCGGAGGACCAACCTATATTGTCCAGGCTGGAGATACGCTGTGGACTATTGCTAGAAATCTTCATATTTCTTATGACGAACTCCTAGCTGCGAATCAGTTGACTGGTGAAAGTTCCCTTATCCCCGGTAAAATATTGGAAATACCTGGACTGGGAGATATTAATGGTGTACTTTCAATAGTTAATGTCTCGTATGGGGAATCTTTAAAGAGCATCAGCCGGCAGTATGATGTTCCGGAGGATGCTTTGGTTAAATTGAACCGGTTAACCAGCCCGGTGGAACTTTATGTTGGAGTATCCATGGTGCTGGTGGGGGAAAATGAAGCCATTGACCAGGCAGGAAAGCGAGTCTCACTCGCGCCTGAACAGTCTTCCCTTGAATTGGCTGTGATTGAAAACCTCAATCCCTGGGACCTGATAATCACGAATGCTCAGGGCGGAGAATGGGACCTGATCCCCGGAGAGGTGCTCTATGTTCAGGCTACTGACTCCTCGGGTCCGGGAGCGTTTCCAGAAGAGATACAAAAAGTAGCCTACACACCTAATCGCTTTATTCAAGGTCATACTTCAGTCTTTGAAGTAAAGGCTCCCGAAGGCACAATCATCCAGGGATCTCTGGGTGATTATCCGCTTTCTTTCTTTTCAGAAACTGGTGTGAACTACCTGGCGCTGCAGGGTTTACATGCCAGAGAAAACCTGAGTTTAAAACCCCTCTCCATTTTCGGGACGCTGCCGGATGGTACACCGTTTGCCCATACACAAATGGTGCAGATCAGAAGCGGGGAATATCCCTACGAGAAAATTTTAAACGTGCCACAGGAAACTGTTGGTGTGAATCTCACCGAGGAAGAAACCGAGTTCTTGGAGGAATTCGCCGACAAGGCGACTGGTAATAAGTTCTGGGCAGGGGGTTTCCTGAGTCCTGTTCCGGCGGAACTCAGTACCTGTTGGCCTTCCTATTATGGCAACCGCCGCTCGTACAACGGTAGTGGATTCTTTTATTTTCACTCGGGATTGGATTTTTGCAGTGCTATGGGTGGAAATATTCTGGCACCTGCTCCCGGAAAGGTCATTTACATTGGATCGCAGCTGCTCCATGGCAATACAACGATGATCAATCATGGTTGGGGGGTATATACACTTTATGCTCACCAATCTGAATTCCTGGTTCAAGAGGGAGATCGGGTTAATGCCGGGGATATCATCGGGAGAGTAGGATCAACTGGTAGGTCCACCGGTCCTCATTTGCATTGGGAAGTTTGGGTGGGCGGCATTCAGGTTGATCCAATGGAATGGCTGGTCGAAAGTTATCCTTGATGTATGGTTGCCACCACGTCCTTGAGGAATTCGCTCCCTACAAAGGTTGTCTAGCAGAAAGAGTAGAGTATAATATACAGGCTTGAAATCAAAATAGTTTCAGGTCATTATTTTTTCATTTGTTCGAGGCAGATTTATGGGTACAGCAGTACTATCCCTCCGAGAGAATTACTGGGAGGAATATGAGTTGGAAGAAGAAGATATTACATATCTCTATGAGTATCTTCTGGAAAATGAAACACCTTTGACTTCAGAACAGCTCATGCCTATCCTGATTGACCAGAGGATATCCAGGGAGAGAACCCGCCTGGAAAAGAAACGTCTGGATGGGAACGATATCTTTTATCCGAAAGATCAATATGAGGTGGGGAAAAAGCTGGTTTTTCCTGCATTTGAGTGGCAAAAAGGCGAAGTAGTTGGTCTGCGGTCGGGCGAAAATCCCACTGTTGGTCAATTCAGCGTTATTCAGGTTGAATTTGAAGATGGAGAACAGCATGAATTTGCTTCGGGTCTTGAAGATCATCTCTTGAATATTCCCCCGGAAGCTGCCGAGGCAGATTCATTAAATCCGGAAACAGTGGTTGCTGAATTCAGCGACTTGCTTGTGGACCAAATTGAACTGGGATTATCAGACTCTGAGGATTTTGTTCAGATTGCGGGACGTTGGTTCCTGCAGGCACTGCTGGTTGATGTGAATGCAGGACATTTGAATCTGGCAGAAGCTGTTCTGGATATGAACCAGGGTGGTCCACTTTCCACTGCTGACCTGGTAAAACAAATAGATTTACCAGCTGATGTTAATCCAAATTTGATTGATTTTTCTCTCGACCATGCGCTGCAGGAAGACCCCCGGTTTGATGAAGTGGGTCCAGCGGGAATTGTTGCCTGGTACTTAAAAACCCTGGAACCAAAGAGTGTTCAGGAAACGCCGTTATACCTGCTGTATATGCCAATTGAGTATGATCCTGACTCATTAACTGAGGAGATGCTCGCCCTGGAGAAATCTCTCGATGATGAGTTAACTCCCTGGAAAGGTCATCGCCTGGAAGCGGAGAAGAGTGTTGAAGTCCGATTAATCTTTCCCCATTGGCGGGCGGGAACGCTTCCTTTATCTGAGCGGGTACTACCGTTATTTCCGACCGCGTATGAAGCTCCCCGGATCCGCTTTACCCTAATTGACGGAAATACCGGTGAGCGATTTCCTGGTTGGGTTGTTCGAAATGAGCGCTATGTTTCGGGATTAAAGGAATGGTATGAAAAGAATGGGTTGATTCCGGGAGGCATCGTCTTCATCAAGCCCGGAAAGGAGCCCGGAGAAGTGATTGTTGAGACAAAAAGCTCCCGCTCAACCAAGCAATGGATGCGTACAATCCTGGTTGGATCTGATGGGGAATTGGTTTTTGCCACCCTGAAGCAGATTATTTCGTCAGATTATAATGAAAGAATGGCGATAGTCGTCCCGGATATTGATCCAGTAGATTTAGTCTGGGTTAAGAGCCATAATGAGCCGCCGCCATTTGAACAAATTGTTGTGGATACAGTGCGTGAACTGACAAAACTTAATCCTCAGGGACACGTCCATGTGACTGAATTGTATGCGGCTGTAAATACTGTCCGCCGCTGCCCGCCAGGACCGCTGATGTCCTTGCTGGAAACCAGGCCCTGGTTTGTACATGTGGGAGATTTGCATTTCCGGTTTGATGATTCTGAAGGGAAATAATTTAAACTAGATCTGAAGGAAGGAGAGAAGCGGTGTCAAAACCTAAGTTATCGGGTATGTTGAAACCTACGGTTGAAACACCGTTTCAAATAGACTTCGATTGGTGGAAAGAAACCGACCGTTCCTGGAGGGTTCATTTACGGAGTTGTCTCTGTGAAGAACACCAGGAACTGTATGCGGACCTATCCGGAGATGAGGAAGTAGATTGGATAGATCCTGAAACCGCAGAAGTACAATCCGTGGATGGATTGCAGCACATCTTGATTTCCCATTGCGCACGGGAAGAACAGTTCATTACCGAGTACACAACACTCACCGAAGCCTTATTCCGGCTTTTCCTGTCTAACGGCAACCAGCCCTTATCTCCGAATGAGCTGGCAGAAGTGCTTGATCGTCAACCCCAGAAAATATTGCAGACTATTTCCGGTCCGCGGGTTTATAAAGGGATCAGACCCGTCCTTAGAAAATAATGGCCGGCAGCAGGCTGTACAGCTAGACAACATGCCCTCGTAGCTCAATGGATAGAGCACCGGACTTCTAATCCGACGGCTGCAGGTTCGAATCCTGCCGAGGGCGCCATAAGTACCAGGATTAGTTCTAAAGCTTTCTTTTCCCTGAATGTGGGGTAAAAGAAGGCTTTTTGTTATGTTTGGGAAAGAAACTGAGCAACGGATTTTCATATTAATGGATGGAACCGTAGATGAAGCTCTAGAAGGCTTTATCACAGATAGGAAGAGCAGGGGGTTATCTCCAAGAACAATTGATTTCTATATTGAAAAGCTTTCAAGGTTTCGAAAATATATTCAAGAGAAAGGCATCCTACAGGTTGTTGAAATTTCAACTGCTGATATCAGATTGTATCTGTTGGGACTTTCAGAGACTTGCAATAATGGAGGAGTGCATGCCCATTACAGAGCATTGAGAAGTTTATTCTACTGGTGGGAGAGTGAGTCCGTAGATTTCAATAATCCTATCAAGAAAGTATCTGCTCCCAAGGTAATCAATAATCCTAAAGAGGGCATAGCTATTAATGATGTGATGAAAATGGTTGGTGCCTGTAAAACTGGGATGGGTGAGAGAGATAGTGCTATCCTGCTTGCCCTTGTAGACACTGGCTGCAGGGCGAGTGAATTCTTGGCAATTGATGTTGGTAATCTAAATTTGATTGAGGGTGATATCCAAATACTACAGGGTAAAGGGGGAAAATTTAGAACTGTATATTTGGGGAGGAACTCCCGACGGAAAGTCCGTAAGTACCTAAAAACTAGAAGAGAGGTATTTCCCCATTCCCCCTTGTGGGTTACCAATGATGGTTATAGACTTACTTATTCAGGGTTGAGACAAATCATCCGTAGAAGGGCAGGGGATGCCAATGTAAAGACACCTGGAATCCATGATTTTCGAAGGTGTTTTGCGATTGAGTTTTTAAGGAATGATGGGGATATATTTACACTTCAAAAAATCTTAGGGCATTCTTCATTGGAAATGGTTAAAAGATATTTAGCTCTGGTAAAGGCAGATTGTGAAACTGCTCACCGGAAAGCAAGTCCTGTTGATAGGTGGAATCCGTAAGTTCTTGTTTACTATCCAAGGAAGGGTAGCTCACTCAGGAAAACGATTTTGACTAATCAAATATCGCTCCTCCGCCATTAAAAGTGTTGGGTGTACCTGAGATAATCATAGTAATTTCTTATTGGGAGAAGCTTTGCAAAACTGAGCATTAAAGCTGGAAAACCCAGAAGTATTGAATGCTCAGAAGAAACATGGAACGGTGGATACTTATCTATGAACGAAAAAGCATATTAAACTGGTATTGCACGAAATGAAATTAGTCCTAGATAGTATCCTCTAGTTCTTTAAGTTCCTTAGTCAACTCGTCTATTCTTTTAATGAGTTTCGGCTTTATAGATTGAGAGGTGTATTCGTCCTCAAGTACTTGATTCAATTCCTTTAAGTCCTCTAGTATGTTCTCCCGTCTGCCTTCTGGGGTTTTGTCCCTGAGTTCTCTCTCCGCTTTTTTAATATCCATTTCTTTCCAATGTTTGCGAAGACCATCGTACCCTTCAGTCCGCCTGTGCTCTCTCTCCGCTCTTTTTTTCGCTACCTCTACTTCATCTACTTCTTCTCCCTTGATCAACTTGTCAATACCTAGGCGTTTTACAGTATCCCTTTGCGTTGGTGTGAGGTCATCGGTTAGGACTTTTTCAATTAAAGCTTCTTGTTTCGGTGTGAAGCCACTTTCTTCTAAGGTTTCACCTGACATGATCTGGGCGTTTTTTCTCATATCATCAGAGTATTCCTCCATGGCTTTATTATATTTGCGATCTATACTGCGGTCTGCTGCGTTGCTGAGAACATTCCACCTGATGATATAGAACGCTATAACGCCTACGACTATGAGTATTAAAACTTCCATGTATCCCTCCTTAACAAAGGTTTAGGCTTGGGCGGAAGATAACAAGAGAATGAAGACAAGGAGCCATCATATCATTGAGTTAATTATAAACAATTACTCAGAAGATACATGGAACAGTGGATAATTACCTATAATTTAACAAGCCCAGATAACATGTAGGACAAATAACCGAGCACTTACGCAAGAAAAATAATAATATCTACTTGGAATCCTTACCAGACCAAAATTTATCAATATCTGGTCCTACCAACTTCTGTGTTTTATTCCCCCTTCTTATATAGAAATCCTTTTGGTTTAAATATTTTTTTGTATCAGATGGAGATACTTCTATAAGGCATAGATCATACTCATCATATTCTAATTTGGAGATTTTAACCAATTGTGTATCTAGCACATCGCTATCAACTCTGGTTTCAATTAGTTCTATCAATCTAAGTTGATAGCCATCCCAATTATCCTTGCCATATTCAATATTAATTCCTAATATTATTTTGTCTTCAGCCAAAGGACAATCGAGTAATTTATCCTCGTAAATATCCTGGTACTTATCCAACTCCAGAACGCCCACTAGAACATCCCCACCGTATGTATTCAATAATCCAACAATTGATTTAAGTACACCTTCATCCGCCAACTTGTTATTTTTTTTCTGCTTCCCATCACCTCGAAAATAATTATCGACATCAAAGGACGTTGATCCTTTGAATTCCATCATTTCACCTTCGTTTTTTTCTAAATAATACTTCACACCTTTCTTTAACTTTTCAAATTCATCTTCTTGCTCTTTGGATTCTTCATACTTTTCAAGTAATCGAGAACTAAAGCCAATATCTGCTTCTCGAATTTTCTTCAAAAGCTCAATTAAGACCTGCCTGCTTTTTTGACCAGCTCCCCCTGCCCCCCTATATGAGTCAATAGTTTCTTGATCTACTTTTAAGAGATGAAACAAAACTGGTTCAATGTATTTGTACGTTCTTTTTTGAAATTCTTTAATGTCGTTAATTTCAGCTTTTGTAAGGTTTGTATCAATGATTTCCCTTAATATCCCAGCAATAACAACAAAGCCAGAGTTTGTCCGTATATAATGTTTGTCTCCAGCTTCCCATTCTTCTGGTAATTCCTTCCTTATGTTTTCAAAAAACACACTAATTCTATCAACCGCAAAGTCTATGCTCTCCTCATAAGATTTGTTAAATAATTTGCCGTCATCTTTTGATATTAGATGCAACCTCTTTAATGTCGTACAAATTGTTGTTAATGTTAGATTACCTTTATTTTGTTCTTTAGGTATTTTTACATTACCCAAAAAAGGTGAGTCTTTTAAGGAATTTAATCCTTTTGCTATTTTAGAAATAGAATAATTCTCCATTTCTTTTTCATCTCTTGATCCATCGTATAAATCTTCATATAAATCCCATAACAAATTCGAGTCGATTGGTTTTTGATTTTGGTTAATATCGACGAATAAATTTGCTTCGAAACTAACATCTTCCCCCACATAAGCAACAATCGGCAATGTTTCGGTAAATTTCTTATCAGAGTCAGAAAAACCATACAGTCTATGTTGCCCATCAATTATCCAAGCACAACCATAGTAAGGAGGAATAGTAATAGCAACAGGTTTTGAACAATCATCTAATTGATCTAAATGTGATTTGCTTCCTATTATTTCTTCTTTAGGAAAATTTCTGTGAAAATTTAAAATTATCGCCCCTGGAAATATTCCCCCTTCTTCAATAAATTCTTCAATCTTTTGTATTCGTGATTTTTTAATTACACGTTGGTATGCTTTTGTAATATTACTGAAAGAAGTAGTTCCTGTTCGGCGATGAACATAAGCTATCTTTAATAAATCCTCAGGGACCATATTAAATGTGTAAAATGTATGTCCACCCATTTTAGATTTTAATGCTGGAACCTTTTTATTAAATCCCTTGATTTGTTTTCCACTAAATATTCGGTTGTATATCTGATACTTAGCCCCTTCTCCTGCTAAATTTGCTAAATCCTGAAGGACCATAAGATCATATTCATTCCAAATTAAAAAACCAGCATCTTTAGCATCAACCTTATCATTTTCATTCCATACTATGTTCTCTGTGGCAATGATATGTACAAATGTTATTTGTCTGTTTTCAAGTAAACTTTTGAGAGAGTTTTCAACGACTTTCTTGTTAACAATCAATTCCGAAATATCTTTCTTGAGCGATTTTTTTCCAAGTTTTTCTTTTGATTTGCATTCAACAATAAATACAAAATCGTTATCAATAGCTATAACATCAATTTGCTTAGTTTTTTGAAGATCACTCTTTTTCCTTATTTGTAAAGTTAAATCATTTGTTGATATCGCTTCAGAGCCCAAATCGTAGAAAAGTTTCCACACTTTGTCTTCCAGGTATTGCCCAATTCTTTTTTCTTGGAAAATGTGCTGGACTTGAATATATTTTCTTAGAAGTTTCCAGCCATCAGGAATATCTTGATCGATTGGTATCGACTGCTTGAATATCTCTTTTTTTCTTTCTTTATATTCCGCATCTAACTCATCTTTAGTCAGGAATGAACCTCTTACAAGCACGTCATTTGACATAAATACCCTTTTAGGACTTTAGATTTTATTAATGAGCATCTGAAGAAACATCGATTTTTAGTATAGCATATGCTCCCTCACCTTATCTTTACAGTTGAGAAAACATACCCCCCCCCATTCTCTTAAAAATCGAACCTCTTCAAAGCAAATAACAAGGGGGTGTGTAGGGGACAAACGTTAAGTTTATTTTTTTCGTTTTTTATAAATACAAAATAGAATTTATTAGATTAATATATTAATCTTTATTGATCTATTATTTTTATCTGATAATTTATTTTTAATAATCTAATAATCTAATAATCGGGAAGTAATTATTAATTTATAATTTAGATATATTAATAATTACTTAATATTATTTATCTTCCTCGCCTTAACTGCTCAATAATATCAAGCACGCCCTTGACAATATCAATATTAAGTGATAAAATTTTTCTATAGTCAACAATTCCCCTGTCCTGGATAGCACAAGGGTTCTTCCCTTGCTGATATCCTGTCTAAAGGGGAACCAAGATGCTGTTGAGTGGCATTTTTCAGTGCCTACTGACAGCTAAGGAGGGAAGCCCAGAATCGCCCCATTGATTACTACAAGAGAAAACATAATATTGATGCCATCATTGATCAACTGCCTCCCTAGTCGGAGGCAATTGTCATTAAAGGAGGAAAAAATGAAAAATATTTAATACTTTTTAAAACCAAACAATCACTGAAATACTAAAAAGGAGAATAAAAAACTATGATTTCTGCACACAAATTACTAAATAAGATTGGAATCAAAATTAGAGGAAAGCCAGATCAAGAATTGGAAGCAATAGCAAAACTAAAAGCAAAGCCAATTAATAAAACAATAGTAAAGGAGATGAACAAGATGAACTATGTGCACATATTAAACAAAACCCTTCCCCATGATGTAATGATTGAGATTGTATCTGATGATAATTTCGCTGACCCAATATTTATTGTAAAAGACGAAGTTGGAGAAATAAATCAAGAATTAAGTTACGAATTTGAAAATATAACTTACCTACCTTTATCTGACAATAATATCAAAAATCAAATAATTAAATTCCCATCAGGAGTAATACACGAACGAAATGAGCCAGAATACTTAATTCCTGATATTGTCAACTTTATTAGAGCCTATGTTGAACTTGATGATTATAAATACGAAATAATAGCTAGATATGTGTTGATGACCTGGGTATATGAAAGATTCGATAGGATTCCATATCTAAAGATTATTGGTCCTCATGGCACTGGTAAAAGCAGATTATTAGATGTTCTCTTCGAAATTACATACCATAGCTCTAAGCTAGGAGTAGGAATTACACCAGCAAATATTTACAGATGGCTTGAAACTTATCCAGGAACATTGATACTTGATGAAGCAGATTTTCCCAGATCATCTAATACTGATTTAATCACACAGATATTAAACGGAGGATATGCAAGGTCCTCAAGAATTATGAGGTGCAGACAAACTAATGATGGCTACGATCAAGAATCATTTAATGCATTCAGCCCTAAATTAATTGCTTGCAGAGAGTTATTTGATGACGATGCACTTGAAAGCAGAATGCTTACAATTAATTCTCAGGTGAAAACTAGAACTGACATCCAGCGATATCTACCTGAAAGGATTAATTGGGATGAGGCAATTTCCTTAAGAAACAGATTATTATCCTATAGACTAAATAACTATTTTGAACTTGACCCAAATATTGAAATATTAGGAATTGAAAGCTACGAACCGAGATTAGCAGAAATTCTAGCGCCTATAATAATCCCCACAAATAATAATGAAATCCCAAATACGTTATCAAACTATATTCACCAGATTAATGAGGAGAGAATTGCTATCAACTCACTAAGTATTGAAGCAATAGTAGTACAAGCAATAATAAACCTCCTGTCAAGTCAAAATACTCTCACTGTTGGACGAATAACTCAAGAAGTTAATAATAATATTTCTCATCAATCACCCCTATTTCCGAGAAGAGTAGGATCAATAATTCAAAACCTTGGTTTTAGCTCACGCAGAACTTCAGCAGGTTATGTAATCGAGATCAACGAAAATCATCTAAGATTTGTTTCAAGAAGATATGGAATAGAGCTAGATAGTAATTAAACGTTCATTACATACATATTATTCATAACAACAAATAATAAAAGGAGATAATTCTATGACAAAACCATATGATAGATTTACAAAAAAAATAATTCAACAAAAAACCTAGAAAAACTAACTATTAGCTGAATAAGCTATTATCAAATATATATTAAATAACCTCTCTGTTTATTTACTAGATAGGGAGGTTATTTTATCAGATACCGAATCGGGAGAAAATCGGAGAAATATCGGTGTAGAATCGGAGAGTTTTCTACCGATATATAAAGACAATCCATTCTTTTTGAGATGAATCAATTGTTAAACATTAATGAATAAATGGGTTGTACTATACAATTGATATGGTACCGCTTTTATTTTTTAGGAATAGTTTTCGCTTGAAGGAAACATCAAGAAATAGAATTATCGTAATATTTTATTAAGGTTACAGGCTACCTTATCTATCCTACTCTGGATTCTGGGTATTGATTTTTAATTTCTCTAGGAAAGAATGAACCTTTTGATCCAGAACTTTCAAATGCATACCATTTTGATTCAGGAACATCAAAATATTGCCAAATTGCTCCACTATTAAATTCAATTTCTAAAGTTGAGGTATTGGGATCGTATCCAATACTTTTTATGTTAGATGAATCAACATATTGTCTTTCCATAAGATACACCTTCCTTTAAGTTTTTTGTTCTCTAATTCTTTTAACGACAGTCAAATAGTTCTCATCTTTTGTTAAAAATTCTGTGTTCCAACAACTAACAAGTTTAGGGTCTTCGCTTGTTGGTCTTGGAGTATTTAGCTGAATCCTTACTCTAGATGGAATCTTTATTGATTCGCCAACAACTATAGCTTCACCTATTCGTAATGATGGTAATAGATCAATAAGGCTATTTAAATTATCTGGTGCAGAGGATTTTATTATTCCTTGATCATTCGAATTTGTTAATCGAAGCGCAATTAAGGTTCCAACTTGCGCAAGTATCGTATCTGATATTTCTGATGGTCTTTGAGAAATGACCATAGCACCAAGCCCGAATTTTCTACCTTCTTTAAATATCTTTTCCACTGCGTTCTTTGAATAACTATTAGCATCGCTCTTATTTAGATATGTATGTGCCTCTTCATAAGCAAGCAATAATGGTCGATTCTTTCCAGTATATGGCTCATTTTTCCCCCAAAACATACTATCATAGATAAATCGAGTAATTAATCCAATGGTTATATCTAGAACTTCAAAGGGAACACCACTTAAATCTAAAATTGTTAACCTTTCCTTGTTCCCTATCCAGTCATTCAAAAGATTGTTTAAATCTCTATCTGATTTTTCATCTTTGTAATCACCAGGATTGAAAAGAAAATCATATCTCGTGTCTTTTATCCTTGTCAATAATTTTTTTTCATAAGAATAGTATTCTTGGTGTTGTGATTTATACGGAGGTACGTTATTCGAAGTTGATAAATGTGAAGTAAACTTTGCGCCCAATAAGTTTTCATAATCCCCTTTGGCTTCCTCAAATTTTGTCTCTCTTTTCTGTTCATCCTTTTTTGTAGATTCAAAACTTGCATTCAACAACCAATTCATCTCATACCAAACATTTCTAATATTGAATGGAATTGGCGAATCTGCAGTAATATATTCTTTCGTAATTGTTCCAGTTCTTAATTTATTATTCTCCTGTTTTACATTTGTGATTAATTCTCTAAACAATCTATACTCTGTTCTCGACTCATCGGTTGGCTTTGCACCTACCAGGAAATATGCTAATTCATCAAAATTCATTAGCCAGAATGGAATAAATAGAGGATTTTCCTTATCACCAATTTTTAACACTTTCGCATCTGGAAATGCAGATGAATATTCAC
This sequence comes from uncultured Anaerolineales bacterium, assembly GCA_964532455.1. Taxonomy (GTDB): domain Bacteria; phylum Chloroflexota; class Anaerolineae; order Anaerolineales; family UBA11858; genus B10-G9. The sequence goes on along the minus strand of CAZHHT010000060.1, from coordinate 2,027 downwards.
CATGCGGATCAACCAATACTACTCTTGAGCCTTGATATTCGTTCAATATTGCTTTCAAAATACTTACTGTAGTATTAGATTTTCCACTTCCTGTCGAACCCAATATTGCACTATGTCTAAGTATTAATTTATGTATATCAACATATACACTTAAATTTTCAGATGAGGAATGTTTACCTATTTCTATTGTTCCCGAATCCTTGTCACCATATATATCAAATAAATCTAATTCTGTAACTAAATGAACTTCATCATTAATGGTTGGGTATGTTCCAATACCTTTTTCAAATTTCTTATTTCCAATTTTTTCACCAACTAATTGAATTGTTAAGAATCGTGATCCAATAATTTCCTTTATTTCATTTTCATCAATTTTGCTTGGCGTATTACTAACAGAAGACGTAATTCCATAAATTGTTATTGTGCCAATCGGGATTTTAACAAAAGTACCTATTTGACCAATCTTGTATAAACGACCATTAATAATAGGTGCTGCTGATGGTATATCATCAGAAACCTCAACTTCCACAATGTTTGAATCAACCCTAATAATTTTCCCGAGATATGTTATGTCATTTATCATTAGCTATTTGCTCAATAAATTCTTTTTTTCCAGAATTAGTTATCAGGAAATTTACTAGTTTGTTAAAATCTCCAATCGTTAATTCCTTCTTATCGTTATCCCAATATGATTCGTGATCCTCATTTTCGTCTTCGGGCATATACCATTCATTTAGTTCCCCATTAATTACTGCTTTTGTCGGTCCAAAAGCACTGATATTTAAGAAAGAAGATGACAGTTTATATAAATCATCAATTGAAGAATCGGAATAAGCAAAAACAAGAATGAATAATCTACTGTTTTGTCGTAGGCTATTAAAAATAATTTCATTAATGTGTTGATCGGAAAAAGAATATCCAGAAACTATAAACAATAATTCTCCATCAGATAAATAGTTCTTCAACCTATCAAAATATGCAATAAAAGGTTGTTTTCTAGAAGAATCATATTTCTCTCGAGATGGATAAATTACTATCTCATCATTTACATCACCAATATTTTTGGTCTTCCCAATTCTAACAATTCTAAATGTTTTTCCGTCCTCATCTTTTTTCCAAAACCAACTCAACGATCCATGAATTTTCCAAAGCCTAATCCACGACTTCGTAAGATCAAAATTCTTTACGAATTTATCAACACTCTCAGGTAAGAAGAATGGCTCATAAGAACCTACAAACCCATCGAAATATGGGACTTGAATATTTTCAAGAGCCTTTTCAATGATCATATCGTAATTAGATGTATATATTTCTTTGGAATAATCTCGATTTTGCATATTCAGCCAAGCCATAAATTTCATGGTATTTTGAAGATTTGCTTCGAGTTCTTTATGGCTAATAATTTCGTAGATTTTCTTACAAATATTGATATCTAATTCTTTAGCATCTTTACCATTTATTTCAAGGTAATTTTTTTCTTCAGTTTCCCCAGTAATTTCTCTAATTCTTCTTGTTTGATTTAAAATATCTTCAATATTTATTATTCGATCAATATGTGTTGTTTCCAAATCCTTTTTAATAATTTGAAAACTCTTTAGCAGATTCCCTTTTAGTGATCCTTCTATACTAGTTGTGAGTTGAGAGATATTTGGAATACCAAGTGCAGTAGAGGTTCCTGCTCCAAAGAAGAAACCAATATTCTTTGAATATGATAATTGATTCCTAATTTCTTGAATCTCTCTTATTATGTCAATTTTTTTCATTTTTTTTATCTCTAATAATTTTTCATGAGTGGTAACCAAGCACAATTCATCACCTGGTGTGAGTTAATTTAAACGCTTTCAGAATGTACACTAATAAAGGGGAGGATTATTTTTAACCAGTTAAGATGTATCTTTCAAATACAGTATAAACGGATAATTGCTTTCTGTGTATGCACACAGATTAAGAGGATAGGCAATTCTCCTGCATGGGTTCTGATAACGGTTAAGGATTGATGTGGCGCGAAGCCGCCACATAATCAAGGT
>CAZHHT010000059.1:14944-17060 GCA_964532455.1 uncultured Anaerolineales bacterium | reverse complement strand
AGCAGCAGGAATACCACCATTAATAAAATTCCAAGTTGTTTCTTGTAAGACATAGTTTTCCATCCTTAATTATTCTAAATATCCAATCACAACAACATCTCCGGCGCTTAAGCCGTCGATTACTTCCACATAAATCACATCTTTCAAACCAAGCTCTACCAACTGCTGGGTTATTTCACCTTTTTCCATCAACAAAACAATTCCTTCGCTTCCCTGTTGTTCCTGTAAAGCCTCCACAGGAAGCAGGACTGCATTCTTTACTTCCCCGGCGATGACTTCGACCGAAGCCGCGGACCCCAAAGGAAGATTAGCCCAACCTGTAGTGGAGATGTCTAATTCCACAAGGGCCTTTACAATCCCTGAGTTCTTTATCATTTGCAGCGAAGGATCAATAAAAACGACCTGCCCACAGTAGATTTTTTCCGGCAGGGAATCAAAGATAACTTCCACTGGATTGCCTTCCTTTACCAACTGCCAATCACCTTCATCAAACGACACTTCGATCGTAATCGGTTCAAGCTGGACGATTGTCAGGACGGGATCCGTATTTACCTTATCCAGAACTTGCAGATCCAGATTCATAACCATACCAGCAATGGGTGCTGTCAGCCTGGATACTTCCAGTTTTTCCTGGGCGTCAACGACTGCTTCTCCAGCTTTCTCCAGAGCTGTCAATTGAGTCCCATACGCGTTTTCAGGGATTACATCTTCTGTCAGGGCAACCAGGAAGGATTCTGCTTCCTCAACTCGAGCTTCCGAGGTAGCTAGCTCTGCCCAAGCCACTGCGACTTCCATTTCCGAGGGAGGTCCATAATAATTATGTTTGAAGCCAAAGCGGTCTCGCCAGGGAAAGTTAAAAAAGTCTGGCACATACTCTTCTTCGTAAATCTGCCAGTTGAGGGCCAGACTTATAGCTGCGTCTTCAGCAGCTTGTTCGGCTTCGATAACCCTGCTTTCCGCCTCATCCGAAGAAGTATGGATTGCATTTTGAAGCTCTAGCTCTGCTTCCTTTAATCGGATTTCAGCTTTATAGACATAGGGACTGATCAAGAATTTCAACTCTGATTCAGCGTTCAGTACAGCCTTCTGCGCTTCAGCCAACTCCAGGACAGCGGACGAGACGGCAGCGTCAGAGGTAAATTCCCGAAGGTTTTGCTCAACGAGGTCCAATGTCTTCTGGAGATCTTCATCATCCAGTACCACCAGAATTTGCCCCTCACTAACCCCATCCCCGACCTCCACCAGGATTTCCTCCACAACTCCTCTATTCTCAAAAGCAAGTTCTACTTCAATTGCCGGGGTCAGCGTCCCGCTTCCAATCGCAGAAAGCCTAAGATCTCCTCTGTGGATTGTCGATGTAGTTTGACTGATCCCGCTGTCTACTTCCTGATTTGGCTGAACCATTCGATAAATTCCAATACCGGCTAAAATAACAGATATCAAAATGGCTAAAATCCAATATTCATTAAATTTATGTGCTTTCCTGTCCTTTTGTGTCATCCAAAATTCCTGTCTACTCTACTTGGGTCTCCCCAACCATAATTTCTAAGGTGACTCTCTCTTCTCTTCCTTCCCCGATTCTTCGTCCAAACAGGGAAGATCTTCCGCAGGAGAGGGGTATTTCTTATATATCAGATCATTCATACCTGAGGGCATCGATGGGATCTAACTGTGAGGCCTTATTAGCTGGGTAAAACCCAAAGAAAACTCCCACAATAGCAGCTGACCCAAAAGCCAGAAGTACTGAAGTAGCGACAATCACTGTCCTCATGCCGCTCGCCTGGCCAAATAACCAGGACCCGATCACTCCAGCAGCGACTCCTATCAATCCACCGATCAAACTTAGCAGTAAAGCTTCAGTGAGAAACTGCCAGCGAATATCATTCGGCGTTGCTCCTACAGATTGGCGAATGCCAATTTCACGGGTGCGTTCAGTGACACTCACCAGCATTATATTCATGATGCCGATCCCCCCAACAACCAGGGACACACCGGCCACCCAGGCCAGCAGAGATCGGAAAGCTGCCGTAGTAGATTCCTTGGTACTGATGATGTCCTGCTGGGTAGTGATCACAAAATCAGCTTCCTCCAGTGTGACCTCATGACGTTTCGCCAG
>CAZHHT010000059.1:0-14934 GCA_964532455.1 uncultured Anaerolineales bacterium | reverse complement strand
AGAGTTCGATCTGATAGATCACATCATCCAGGGTTCTTTCCCCATCAGGACCCACACTTTTATCTACCTCAACATAAATGGTCCGGACTTTATCCCCCTTAAACCGGGAAAACTTATTATCGGATAATTTATCCAGTACGATGGTGATTGGCGTATAGAGGCGGGAATCATAATCCACATCTCCAACCATTCCTTTCTCCTTAAAAACACCAACAACTGTCAAGCGAATATTTCCTGCGACAGTGACCGTCTCTCCAAATGGGTCCTGATCACCGAACAACTCTTCCGCCAGACTACTTCCAAGTACAGCAATTGGTGTAGTTCGATCAGTTTCCACCCGGGAAAAATACCGCCCTGTGGTGATCTCCATATCTCTCACTGACGGAAAATCTGCAGTAGTGCCCATAATCGTCACCCCGTCCAGGGAGATTACTCCGGCTTTGATGGTTTGGCTGGAACTCTGTTCAACGACCACACCATTCACCCCGTTGATCTGCTCGGCAATAGCGAATGCGTCATCATATACCAATCCTCCATCACTCTGCATACTGCCTGGGCTTAATTTGGTCATGTTTGGAGTTACATAAATCAAGTTTGAACCTAACCCGGTGATCTCTTCCTGAATGGTCGCTTCAGTACCGGCGCTGATGGCAATCATGATAATCACGGCTGCGACACCAATAATGATCCCCAACATAGTCAGCAGGGAACGGATTTTATTTTTTAACAATGCCTGCCAGGCGATATTAATTACTTTTAATGGCTTCATCCTATTTATGCTCCTTGCCGTTTTTTACAACCTGAGCAACTTTCCCATCCAGCAAATGGATAGTCCGGTCAGTATATTCGGCGATAACCGGATCATGGGTGACCATTACAATGGTTGCACCTTCTTTGTTAAGAGAAACCAGCAGATCCATAATCTCCGCCCCTGACTTGCTGTCCAGGTTGCCGGTCGGCTCATCTGCCATTACCATTACCGGGTCATTGACCAGCGCCCGGGCAACAGAAACACGCTGCTGCTGTCCTCCGGAAAGTTCCTGGGGTTCGTGATAAATCCGATCAGCCAACCCGACTGCTTCCAGTATCTTGATTGCTTTCTCCTCCTGTTCTTCAGTCGTGAGACTAGATTCCCGGTCATAGTACAGCGGCAGGATCACGTTCTGAAGGGCTTGGGTTCGGGCTAATAGATTGTAGCTTTGAAAGATAAAGCCTAATTTGCGATTCCTAATCTGCGCCAGTTGTACTTTATCCAGGTCGCTGACATCCTCTCCATCCAGAATATATTGTCCGGATGTAGGGCTCATCAAGCAGCCCAGCACATTCATTAAGGTGCTTTTCCCAGATCCTGAAGGCCCCATGATGGCAACAAACTCGCCTTCATTCACCTGGATGGAAGCGCCGTCCAGGGCGTGCACCTGGAAATCTCCCATCTGGTAGATTTTTTTCAGATCCCTACCTTCAATAATTGGTTTGCTTCTCTTAATCATTGAGTCTCCACTTGTCCAGTTGTCACCTCTTCACCCTGTTTAAGTCCGGAGATGATCTCTGCATAAATCAGGTCCTGCAAACCAACTTCCACCAGCCGAATCCTGGGTTCACCATCTTCCATAACAAAGACCGCGTATTCACCATCAGAGATTTCTCGCAGGGCTTCCACCGGCACCAGGATTGCGTTTTCCGCTCTGCCGCCGATAACATCCACGCCGGCAGCTGAACCAACTGGAAGATCATCCCATCCAGTCTTGGAAGTATCCAGTTGAACCAAGCTGTAGACAACTGTGGTATTGCTTTGCGAAATCAATCCGGGATCAACATGTACAACTTGCCCTTCATAAACCAGATTTGGAAGGACATCAAAAATAACTTCAACCGGGTATCCTTCCTGGACATTATTCCAGTCCGATTCATCAAAATAAGCTTCAAGTGTTGGGGGTGTCAAGTCGGAAATAACGATCACAACCTCATTGCCAACCTTTTCGGATTCGTTAGCATAAACAGCAGTAACTGTACCACTTATCGGTGCTATCAAAGAAGTCGCTTCAAGATCTTCTTGAGCATCATCCACCGCTTGCCGTGCTTTACGTAAGGCAGTGGCCCGGGAACCTGTAGCTTCCTCCGGAAGGTCTTCATTATTTTTTAATGCTGTCAGCAGAATCTCCAACTCAACAATGCTGGCGTCATCTCCGCTGATTTCTGCCCTGACAGAGGCAATCTCGGCATCCGTGGGGGCATCAATGAATTCAACCTTGTTACCATCATCCCAGTAATAATCCGTGAAATTATCAGGCAGGTACTCGTTTTGATAGTACTGCAGCTGAACCTGCAAATTGGATTTTGCCCACTTCAAGTTCTGTTCCTCTTCCTTGACGCGTTGATCGGCTTCATCAGAGGGAGATGTCTCGGCAGCATCTTTGGCATCCGCAAGTGCTGTTGTATATTCCGCCAGGTATCCCTCAGCCCGGTAAACGACGGGGCTGATTAATCCAATCAGATCATTTGTAGTCTTTTCCAGATTAATTTTTGTTTGAGCTAATTCCTTTTCTACAACTGCAATCGCAGATGCCGAGGTTAATTCCCGTAATTCACGTTCGGCGTCTACCAGGTTATCTTGCCGGTCGCTCTCATCCAGCTGGGCTAAAACATCCCCTGCTTCAACCTTGTCCCCTACATTTACCAAGAGTTCTGCAAGAACTTCCTGAATGCCGTCGCTGATATCAAATCTTGCATCAACCTCAGCCGAGGGGATTAAAGTACCAGCACCAGCCGCATAGAGTATGATATCTCCTCGGCGGGCGGTTGCAGTCTGAACAGCAGCTTCCTCACTGACCACTTCTTGAGATGGCAGATACCAAAAACGGTACGCAGAAAAACCGCCAGCTCCCAGAACGATCACAGCCAGGGAAATAATCCAATAAATTCGGTTTGAATTTCCTTTTTTCTTCATTCAGAGTGCTCCTTAATATGTAAAATGGCAAGTTCTGAGCTAAGTGTAATGGAAGGTTGTTAAGGAATTATTTAGAGACTATTTGAAAAGTATTTGGGATTAGAATGCACAAAGAAAGCTCCCGGAGTAATTAAAACTCCGGGAGCTTTCTAATCACAACCAGGATGCGAAATCCTCGAAGGATTACGCATCCTCATTGTTGTTTATTCCACAATCACCATGTCGCTTCCGCTGCGGCCAAACACTTCTGGCGAGTACATTTCTTCCGCCTTGGCCGGGGGTACTACAAACACACCCGGGGTTGTGGCGCGGGCTATATAGGTATACTCAAACACGCCGTCCCACAGCAAGGAGGTAAAGGCTTCCGCCCGTTCATCCCGCATGTTTTGGTGTTCGTACCACGGCCACCACCACCACCAACCAAACCGGTAATCTGAGCTGTTGGGATCCTGAGGAACACTGCCTGAGACTGCCAGGGCAGGATTAATGATTTCCAATCCAGCCGGCAGCGGATCAACCAGCGCTACATGGTAACGGCGGTTATCAGCCACCATGGTCAACCTGACCCGCACACGGGCTCCGGCTTTGATAACCCAGGTGCCATCCTCCCGCTGTGTAACATCTTCAGGATCATCCACTGCTTCATACACTCGCAGGACTACAAATCCCATTTCCAGGGGATCTAATTTTAGGTCTGTCGGGGCATATTTTAATCCCAGCCGGTAGTACAGGCGTCCGGGGCCGATCTTGTTCAGAGTAAGATCCTGGGTCTCTTGATCAGTATCCGTCAGGTAGCTCATTGGGATCTCTGTCAGATGACGTTCAGTGCTGTAGCCAACATATTCATGTTCTCCAGCGTAGGTATCTCCCAGCCAGATACGAGCTACAAATTCCGGTTCCTGCGCTTCGTAGGTATTGAAGTAGCGGTCCAGTGCCAGCAGCACAAATACATTCTCCTGCGTGTTCCTCCAGCGTCCTCGTTTTTGATGTGCCAGCAGCCCATTGACCAGTTTCGGGATTAAATCACTTTCCGGGTCATCTGCGATCAGGGTATCAAGCAGCACTGCATCTGTTTTCCGATCGGAACTTAAGAGCAGGTAACTCTGGTCATCATAATAGGTAGTGAAGTTAGCAGCCCCTGGGGTTTCAACTACCCGGTTGCCTACCCAATTCCGGATTTCCGCCAGTTCTGTAAGAGATTCAGAATCATCAACAAGCACCTGCCAGATCCAACCGATACCGGTGATAGAAATCTTCTCAAATCCAGCCTCATGGAACAGGTTGCGGGCTTTGCTGGGATCAGGATCTCCCATTAGGTCACGGACATACAATGCGTAAGCGCTGAGTGAATTGCGGGTATATTCTGAGTACCAGTAGGGATAATGCTGCTCGATATCCACCAAATAACTCAATGCATTGGCCCACATGTCCTCCGGAACCTCAAATCCTTTTTGATTCGCCCGTGCCAGTGAATGCGCAACATGGATGGTGTTAAATGGAATCGAATCTTGACCGCGCCGCCAATAAGGGAACCCGCCGTCATAGTTTTGGATAACACCCAGCATCTCCAGATCCCTGGCGACGGCATCCTCCATCGCCTCTGGTGAAGGCAAACCCTCCGCTTCAAAAGCAGTCAGCACATCGCGTAAGGAAGCAATGCCCAAAATTCGGGATGCCATCTGCTCTGAACATTCATAGGGATAAGAGTAAAGGTAGATCACTGCATCTGTCAGCGCCTGCAGGGCGGTTGAAGAAGTGTTGATTTGCAATCCGCCAAACTGCGGGAATACATCTTCTGGTTTCGCTACGGGCTGAACAATTGCGCCCTGGTCAATCACGCCGTAAGTTGCAAAGGCTTCCGTTGTTGCCGGGGTGTATACCGGCAGTTCTCCAGATGCAGCATCGGCAAAATCTCCCGATACAGCGGCGACCCGGAACTTGGCTGTACCAGCCATCTCTGCAGACATTGGGAAGCGGACTTCAATCCGGTCCCGGGCGGGAATTGATACCCGCAGGCCCATATCTCCATCCAGCTCCAGGTTGCTAGACTGAATGATGATCTCTGTTTCAAGCGCTTCATCAGTTTGATTCTGAAGCACTACAGGCATCTCAAACTGGTCGCCAAAGTTCAGGAATCGGGGAGCAGAAGGACGGACCATCAACGGCAGTCGGGCGGTAATACTGGCCTCACCGGAACCGAACTGCTTTCCGCTGTCATCAACTGCCACAACCATCACCCGGTAGCGGGTTAAGTTATCCGGGAGATTTACTTTAACTGCTGCCCGGCCGTTGCTATTGGTATGCACTTCCGGGGCAAAAATCGCCAGCGGATTAAAATCAATCCGGATTTGAATAGCTGTTCCTGGTGCTTCTCCTGACGCCTCTCCCCCTCCCATGCCTTTGTCTTCTCCTGCGTAAAGAGCATCCACAGCTGGTGCGGCTTCTTCCATTTCTACTACCCCTTCCAACACCATGGTTGACTGAGGCATGTTCCTGGCTTCATCTAGAGCATGATCCAGCAGGGCAGCAGGATTGGTTAAAACGATGCTGGACCTGGTGTAATAACTGCTGTAATCAGCGGGTCGGGTCGCGTAAAAAACCGACAATGGATCAGATAAGTTGTAATTCGTTAATCCGAGAATTGCCTCATCAACAATTACCACCGCCAGTTCAACATCCGCAACCGTTTCACCAGAAGCATCCCGAACAGTCACATCCAGCCAGGTATATCCGCCCGGTTCCAATTCGGTTTCCCGGGGATCAACCTGCAAGTCCAGAGTTCGTTCTAAAGGAGGAATCGACATGTTCAGATGTCCAGATGCAAAGGCAGACCGGGGAGGAGCGTCTTCAAGGATTTCGCCCTCATCATCTGTCCTCGGCACGGATCCAACCACATCCACTTGGATATGCAAATTCGGGATGTAAGTCTCTTTGATAGGTACCCTTAAAGTATGGCTGCTGCCGTCCATGGTGAAACTTTCAGTCGAAATGATCCCATTGCGGCTGATGGTCAACAACCCTTCGCCATTACTGAAGGGAGCCTGCACCAGGATTTCAGCCATGTCACCCGGCTGGTAAATTTCCTGATTCGGAACCAGGGTGACCTGCTCCTGTTCTACATCACGGGATGGCGGTCTCTGCCCCCCGCTCACCCAACGGGTAAAGCTGCTCTGATTCTTTCGTCCTTCGGAATCTATTACTACAGCTGTGATCTGATAACGGCCACCAATGGGCGTTTCGAACTCACAGCTGACAGGTTCAAATTTAGATCCAACTGCACATTCCTGAACGCCAACCTCTACCTCCTGCCAGCGTCCATCCTGGTATTTCCATTCTAACCGGGCTGCCTGGACCTTAATGGAACGATCTTCAACCGCGCTGCCGTCCAGATCGGTTACGATCAGATCTACTTCCAGGGGCTGCCCCTGCTGAACAAAATACCGTAGAGAACGCAGCCCGACATACAAATCTGCCGGGTGTAACATCAAACTGGTGGAACCTGTCCAGGCCTGGCGGTTGACATCAAACACCGTCGCTTCCGCGATCACGCTGTAAGGCCGAGGAATTTCCATGGAATCAAAATCCAACCTGAGGTAATGATTTCCGGAAGCATCGGTGGTACCACTGAAACTATCACCCGATGATCCACTATCCCCATTGTCGTAATAATCATAAAACCACCAGGGGGTCCAATAACCAAAGGTAAAGTCGGACCAATTGGGCGGCTGATAATTGGTCGGGGAAGACATCACGTACCAGTTTGTCTCCGCATTCGGGAGTGGTCCACCGGCATAATATTTCGCTTCTACTGCCAGCATTGCCTGATCCCCAATAAAGTAGGGACCTGTAGTTTCGTTGCGGGCTGTTACTTCAAATTCGGGTCGTCTAAACTCCTGGACTTGAATATTATGGTAATGATAGTTAGAGGATATTCCTGCCAAACTCCCAATGGGCTGCAGGATCAACTGGGTGTAACCTAGATTTGCATTTTCCGGGATAGAAAAGTGGAAATCAAATCCACCAAGCCCGTTCACCTCAGTTTGCCCGCTTCCCAACTCATTCCCCTGGGGGCCGATCACCTGGTATGAAACCTTGTTTACCTGATCTCCAACAAGTTCAACATCGCCGGATTCATGGGTTCCTACCCGTCTCATCCAGCCTTTGATGTAAACTTCTTCGCCAGGTTTGTACATCTGCCTATCTTCCCAGACATACCAGCGCAGCTCATCTGACAATGGCCGCTTGCTCCAGCTGCTGTCACGCCAGTAATAAGTGGAAGGAGGCAAAAACGCCAGATCATCTCCCTGCTCAGCAACCAGGTAAGAAATACCTGCCGATGGGATATCAAATCTTCCCACACCTTTTTGATTTGTATCTACTATTAAATTCCCAAAATCTGTTTTTATCTCAACACCAGGGATTGGCGCGCCTGTTTTAAGATCGGTTGCCCAAACCACCATCTCGCTGTGATCCACAAAAGCGTCCAATCCAATCTGAGTTACCTGAATCCACACCTGAACAGTTTCCCAGTAACGGTCTTCCTGGAACAAACCTTTGGGAGGTTTTGCAATAACCACAAATTGTCCGCTCTCTCCAGTCATATGTTCTGCAATCGGGATATAAACTTCGGTAAGCTTATCCGATGGAGCTTCAATTGGCAAAGAACCATCCCACACCTTTTTTCCGGGAGGGCTGAGGAATAGATCAGTCCGCTGGTATTCCTGCAGGTATTGGATAAAATCTGGCCAATCTGAAGGTACCACGGAATATATCTCAACATTTAACTTGTTGTAATTCATCGTAAACAGGGACAAGGCAGGATTCTCGGAAGCCGGATCCAGGGTAACAAAAATTTCCTCTGGTCCGAACAAAACCGGCTCAGCTGATCCGATCTTAAATTTTAACCGGTTGTCTTTGCCAAGCGTTTGTCCAAATATATCCTGAATGGTTCCATCCACTGTCACCCAGTAGGTTGTCCTTCCCTGGGTATTGCCGCGGATGTTGATAGTATTCCCATAAATGTTCACTGAAGCATTGGGCAATTCCGGCTCAATTCTCAGCATGGTTTCATCATAGAAATCCAGATCAATGGGGTTGTTAAACCGGATATAGAGAGGGGTCAAAGGCCGGCAATCATCAACCCCCCAGGAACAGCCATGTTCAACAATACTTAATGGAGAATAGGTTTGAAAACTGTAGGTTTGATCCTGCAGCGTGACCAGTGGACCTTCTGCAGAAGGTGTGCCCTGTTTGACTCTAACAATGATTGATGTATCCGGAGGCAAAGGTTCCAGGACGCGGAACGCCATCCAACGCCCTTCACCGGCATACTCAATCCTGCTGCTCAGGGTTTTATCGTCTTTGATTTCATCCCCGGTAGCAAGTTTTACTTGCACAGGGTTATTTCCGGCAGTTACCTCAAGGTTCGCCAGCACAGCAGATGGGTCAATTCTTTGATCAAATGAGATGAAAAACATTGGCTCGATGGGCTGAGGGCTGCTGGAAGGATAATAACCCTCAATCGAGGGAGGGGGAGTGGAAAAACGGAACTGCACTGTTTCCTGTAAGGTTTTCCCCACTGCGGATTCAACACCAGCAGGGATGGTCACCAGGTACTCTGTGGCCATCGGCAGCCGGTCAAATAACTCGGAATCGGCATTAAAATTCAATGTTTTAGTCCCTAACCAGCGCCAGGTCCCGGGAATCAGGGGGGTTACTTGAACAGGGACATCTTCTTCAGCCAGCGCCTCAATAGTATTAAGGGCTACCATCGGTTGGTTAAAGGTAACACTGATAAAGGGAGCAATCGCTACATCTCCCTCAGGAGCGAAACGCAGTACTTCCAGTTCTTTGCCATAAACCGGCTGCGGACCTTTTAACTCTGTCGAAGTGGGGAAAGTCTCAGGAATTGTCTCTCCCGTCAGCGGGGGCGGCAGCACTTCTTCCGGCAGCCTGAAATCAACCTCCAGCCCTTGGTCTTCCACCCAGGGTGTAAGCCTGGCCAGGATATCATCGATCTCTTCCTGTGTGAGGGATTTACCCAGAACAGGTACCAATCTCTCGATCACCGAAGGAATAGACTGACCATCACTCAACCGAATGCTTAATCCCGGTTTATTACCATCCCCATTTATCACGGGCCCCCCTTGTTCGGGCACGAGCGTATTATTGTCCTCAATAGGGATAGGCTGCAGTGTGGCTGACTCATCACCCAATTGTCCGGGCAGTGTGCAGGCCAGCATGTTCCCTGCCAGCATTACTACAGCTAAAAATATCATTCCAAATCGTCTGGCTGATTCCATTCTCTTCGTCATCGGTACACTCCTCCAGATTCATGCGGTAAGTGATACGGAAAATCGTCCTAATTTAATCCCCCGCTCTGACAGGGAGGACAATCAGTCTAAATCATTTCTTTTTTCCAAGTATCCTTTAGACGAAAAAAGCTCACTTAAAGTTCCCGTTTATTAAAAGAGTTCGGAATAAAAACAGTTCTTCAAAATAACCTTGAGAGCGAATTTCTCCCTATCAAATCCTCCCTTAGGGTATGTCTTGAATTTCAGACAAGTATTTCCGGAGTAATTTTTCAGCCTCATTCAAGTCTTTATAGGATAGGACTGTAAGCAACGGATGAGGATTGCCCAGGATCATTTTTGAAATCACAACCTGCTGACGGTATAAACACAAGACAGGTTTATTTAGATCAAGAGCATATCCGATCTCGTACCCCACGCCATGGGAAGGGGTGCTGACTTCAGCGATCAGCAGATCACTATTTTCTATCCAGCTGACATCCCGAAAATAGATATCAGAGGGATCTTCCCCGGCATCCAGTTCTTCAATCCCGGTTTCAGCGATGTGCGCTGTAGGTACATCAACCTCCATTGAAAGCAGCATTCCCACCAACTGCTGATAAATATCTTCATCATCACGTCCCCCGGTGATTGAACAGGCAAAATAAATCTTCATTCCTTGTTCCTTATCAATTTTCGATACACCAATTATTCCCATCAGGGAATCAAAACCGGAGATAAAGCCTGGATATGATATACTCGAATCTGTCCCCAAATCCTTTTTTGTATTGTACCCCCGGTTGAATATGGAAGGTTTAGAAATTCTCTCTATTCATAAACAATTTGGAGATAATCATGTACTCCAGGGAGTTTCCTTTCAGCAGAATAAAGGTGAAATTCTGGCGTTGCTTGGTCCCAGTGGAAGCGGGAAGACAACCCTGTTGGAAGTGATTGCCGGCCTCGTGGAACCTGACCAGGGAGATTGTACTTGGGACGGAACATCCCTGCTGGGGATTCCCTCACACCTAAGAAGCTTTGGGTTGATGTTCCAGGAATATGTGCTTTTCCCGCACAAGAATGTAGGTGAAAATATTTCTTTCGGATTAAAAATGGCTGGAAAGAGCCGGGACACGACCAATAAGCGGGTCCGGAATGTGTTGGAATTGGTTGGATTACCCGGATTTGAGGAAAGGGATATCAGCACGCTATCAGGGGGAGAACAGCAGCGGGTAGCCTTGGCGAGATCTATGGCACCCGAACCCCGCCTTGTTATGCTCGATGAACCGCTGGGTGCGCTGGACCGCGCAATCAGGGAAAGATTGATTGGAGAGCTCAGGGAAATATTAAAAGGGGCTGCTCAAACAGCTCTTTACGTAACACATGATCAGGAGGAAGCCTTTACTATTGCCGACCGGGTAGTAATACTGGGTGAGGGAAAAACTGCCCAAATTGGCACTCCGCAGCAAATTTACTACCATCCCAACTCTCCCTATGTTGCTCATTTTCTGGGAATGACAAACTTGCTGGATGGAACTGCAAAACCCGCCGGGGAAGGATCAATCATAAAAACCGGCCTGGGAACCTGGTCATTAAAACAGCACTATAGCGGTCAAGGTCAGGTCCTTCTTCGTCCAGACCGGATGATCTTGGGAAACTCGAAAGGAGTCGGATTTTATGGGCTCTCTGGCAGGCTGCAAAGCAAAACATTTAGTGGACATACCTACCAGATCCAGGTGCAAATTGGTGATTATCTACTTAAATTTGTTCTGTCTGACTCTGGCGGAGATCTTCCTCAGCCGGGAGATAAAATAACACTTTCATTTTCGCCGGATGAATCACTGCATTTTTTCCCTGCAGAGTGAAGATATTCCCCCCTACTGATAATAAAATCAAATAATCAGTTCAACTGCCAGGATAATAATATCCGGGCAGGTTTTCCTCATTAGTAATTTAAAAACCCGCTCCAGGTGCCGGTGAGTTGATAGCGGACAAAATCAATAACTGCTATCTGGACCAGCGCGGAAGCAATACCTGCCATCACCCACCATCCCAGCTCCCGCCAGGAAGAAAAGCTGTTGTCCTTTTTCGCTAAAATGATCCAAATCAAGGCGTACAGCAGGGATAATATGAGCATCAATCCCGCGGCACTGAGCAGAATGAGTGGATAAAGAATCAGAGGGTTCCCGGAGAGAACCAATAATCCAACCAGGAATCCCCCGCCAAAGAAAACTCCCCATGCCTTCAATTCCTCGAACGCAGGCTTTAGAGATACATCTCGCCAGACTGACTGCCCCAGGAGGGGATACAATATACCGCTGATGACGATGCCCATACTGAGTCCAGAAAACAGCCGCATTGTATTATCCGGTTTATACAGTGACCATTGCTGCAACCCGGGGTGGAGATGGAGGACTGAATTCACACCGTCAAATAGATAAAAGAGGAATAAAAATCCCATAAAGGCTAATATTAATCGGGGTGGGAAGCCGGATCGTTTCTTTGCCCGGGCAAACTGAACTGTTATTCCCCAAAGGAAACCCAGATATTGACCAGTACAGCGAGCACAAAAGGAAAACGGACGATCACCAAAGTAAAATGAATGGGATGTTATCCGGTGGCAGACAGCATACCCCACTGCATCTGATTTTCCCAGCAGCCCGGAAGGGGTGAAGTATAACCAAACTAGCAGGATGATGACCAGGAATGACCCGATCAAGATCTGCTTTGGTTTTATTATCTTCCGCCCGTTTCGGAAATCCTGACTAGACATGCAATTTAATAACCTATTCTGGAATTAAATAACGAAAATACCAATCTGAAAAAACCTGGGGATATTCTTTTGATCTGAGAACATCAAACCCCATCAGGCCGGTCCGAAACCACCCCTCCTGAAACTCCTGATAGAAGGCTCCTTGACCCGGCTGTTCTAGATCATAAAGAAGCATGCGGCGGATAGGACAATTATCTTCCCCAAGACAGTAATTTGTAACGGTATAGGCTCGGCCAGATGCGTCAATCTCTGTGACTACTAAGACATGGGTCCCGCTTCCCCCATAGGAATAAATCATGTCTCCTGGAAGCAAGGGAAATTGAAGAAAGTTAAACCGAGTCAATGCTAAATACGGAGATCGAAAACCAAAGACATAGAATTCCTCTCGACCGAACAGCGTCCAGGGTCTGCCATTCCGGATTGGATCAGGGAGCCATAAAAGCCCCAGGTCAAAATCAGGTGATAAAAAACCCGCATCTTTTAGAATCGCTCCAGACAAAGGACCACACATCATGGAAGAATCTTCCACATCCTGATCTGGCAGCCAATTGATTTTCCGGGCAATTTGATCCGCTCCGTCTGAGCTTTCCACCACATAGGCCGAGGCGGCTTGTTTTAACAGGTCTGCCCAATTCGGTCTGGAAATACTCGCGAGCATTTCCAACCGATCTCTACCGGTTTCAAGCTGAATAACTTCCTGGAGCAAATCATACCAATCCGGTAACACTTCCGAAGCGTTCAGGGTAGCTGTCACAATCAGGAAAGATGAACCATCGACAAGAACAATCAATCCGGAGTCCACCCACACAAAACCAGTATTCTTGCCGCCGAAATAACCCGCTTTGCTGACAGATTGTGCGCCTAAATCAAGTGCAGCGCTTTCCAGGAAACCCGGCTCTTCTTTAATGATACTTAATATTTCATAAGCAGTTAACTGGATTTGTTTGGGAGCCTCCTCCACCAGCCAGGCATAGTAAATCGCTAAATCTCGACTGGAGTAGGTATTGCTGAAATAATACATTTGACCGCATTGACCGGTGACAATCTGATTTCGGAATCGTTCATCAGTTTGTCCAACGGCAGGTCCATGCGCCCATTCATACAACCCAGATGAGGAACTAATCCCGATTGTTTCTTGAGACCAGGTATTGAATTGTTCAATCGGGTTTAAATCGCTGGCGCTTTCTTTATTGACATACACCAGCACTTCCGCCGCTGCTTTGTTGGAGCTGTGGACGATCATATCGTACAGTCTGGAAAGAATCCAATTTTCCCTCAAGATCAGCAGATACTCTTCAGGAATTTGTCCTTTCTGACTCCAATATTTAACAGGGACGTTCTCCCAAATTCCAGGATCCAAGTTTGAGAGCGCATACAATAAAAGCGGACCTTTAAAAGCGGAAGCCACTGGCATTTGTTTATCCGGCAGAATAGCAGCCAGGGGTTTCCTGTTGGAAAGATCAACCACCAATAAACTAACCGCGGGTTCAGGACCATCTTCCCTGCAAGTCTGATCGGTTTGAATCTTATCTATAAATAAATCATTGTAAGGTAAACCATCGGAAGGAAAATACTCCAACTCTTCACTAAATGTGCTCTCTTCGGTTGGAATTGGAGTGCTCACAACAACTATTGCGGTGGCGGTAGGCTTCGAATTCGCTGAACTGTGTGTTCCCGCAGACTTAGTCGGTTCTGCCGATGAGGTTTCCAATGACTCTTCAGAAGCCAGACTGGTGTATGAACTCTGCCCGAGGTTTGGTGAACAAGCACTCACTGATATCACAGCACATCCTACCGCTGCGATAGCAGTGAATGTAATCCATCGGGGAAAGAGCTTAGAAAGTTGATCAAGCAAATTAATATTCATAATCCATTAACAATAAGGATTAGATTAAATGGTGAATATAAGTATCCTCTTCGCAAAAACAAGGGAACCCTTTACAATTATAAACCTCCCATAAATTGCGGTTAGCATTAGCAATTAATAATCGGTGCTTGCGGTCCATCAGGATATTATTCAGGTAAGAATCCCACGGATCTTTTCTAAGGCCTCTTTTGCGGTTAGGTCCAGCCCCAATGGTGTCAGTGCGGCATACCCCGCCTGCAGTGCACCGATATCAGTACCTTGATCCGGAATACCCGTGGGGGGAGCACCGCCAATCCAGTAGTACGGGATGCCCCGGGGATCTTCCCTGGTGATGAGTTTATCCCGGTAGACTCGCAGTCCTTGGCGGGTAACCTGCAGACCTTTGATATCCTCCAGCGGAAGGTAAGGCACATTTAAGTTCAGGACAATTTCTCGATCAAATTTGTTATCCAATATGGTTTCTGCAACTTTCCGAGCGATCTCAGCTGCCGGTTTGTAATCCAATACTCCCGGGTGGTTTTCCGGACTGTCAAGAGATACCGCTAATCCGGGAATTCCCCAAATTACTGCCTCCATAGCAGCTGTCACTGTCCCAGAATAGGTGACATCATGTCCTACATTTATGTTGGGATTAATCCCGGAAACAACTAGATCAAGATCAGGTAAAATTCCTAATACTGCCAGCGCAACACAATCTGAAGGCGCTCCATCACTGGCGAGTGCCGAACTTCCATCTTCCAGGTTTACCTCTTTAATCCGCAGCGGACGGTGAAGGGTTTTAACATGTCCGGATGCAGACCAATTGCGGTCCGGGGCCAGGACACTGACCTCCCCCAGGGATCTTAATGCTTGCACAAGGGCGAACAATCCTGGCGCAGTTACTCCATCATCATTCGTAACTAAAATATGTGTCATATAATTTTCAAACACCCCTTTTTTCGTTGAGTAAAATCGGGTAAATTTCCAAGCGGTTTTTACTGCTTGAAACTAATCCATCTTGATACTATTTACTTCCATGAGAAGGCCTAATTTGTCAAGGGTCGACGTGGCGACCCAACCT
>CAZHHT010000058.1:0-17153 GCA_964532455.1 uncultured Anaerolineales bacterium | reverse complement strand
TGAAAGGATCAAACCCATCCCGGGGATCTGCATCAGGAAAACCATATCCGAAGCCCAGGGTTCGGTGTTGCTCAGCTCGGCTAATTTCTGGTCGAGAGCTTCCTTCTGATCCTCAAGTAATTTCACAATCTCCAGGTCCTGTTTCACCTCAAAGCCGGTCAGATCAGTAAATTCCTGCTCCTCCCACCAGCCGCGGTTCTTTTCTGTCAGCAAGCCACCTTCTGGCAGGTCCAGATTGAAACGCTGCGCCACGCTCTGCAGCCGGTTTTTGGACATCGTAATCTGCTTGTTCAGCCGCCAGCGGAAGGAGATCAGGGAGCGCAGCTCCCTCACGTGCACCGGCGGCACCCAGACTTCGGGCACAGTACCACTGATCAGCTGGGTGAGCATTCTCTCAATATCCTTCTTGTCGGTCTTCACCTTTGCTTCGGCAATTTGGCGGATGCTGCGCGCGTTGGCGACAAGGGTCATACCAACCAGGGGAGACACAATGTCGTGGATATCCCAGACACTGCCGGTGGTCTCGATCACCACCGCGTCGCTCAGCCGGAAGTTTTTCTCCGCCCAATCACGGAAGCGGTTCATCTGGATCCGCCGGGGACGCAGGGTCCATTCCTGGTGTCTGTTCTGACCGCCGACCATCACATAATATTTATGGATGTCGATGCCGATGTAGCGGTCAATGGGTATAGTTTCGGGGGGTGAGTTCATGATAAACTCCTTATAAGGTTGTCGGTGGGGCGTGGATTTTTGGGTCAAGAGTTACAACTACCGATACGGGTTCTTCCACTTACGGGTGGAGTCCCAGACTTGAAGTCCGCTGGGCGGCCAAGTAACCCCTCGGGTTCACTCAGGTGAAAGCTGTGAGTGTCCCATAGGCGCAATCGGCTGACCCAGACGCTCGAGCCCCCAGGTATGCGTCCCCAGCTCGGTTGTCAACCTTCAGGGTATCATGCCTGCCGCACCCCATCACTATTACATTCTAGTAACCACCGCTCCACCTGTCCTGAGTGTAGTAGAGCCCCTCGTCAAGCTCCCTTCAATTTTGTTCAGGACAAGCAGGATAAACTTCATCGAAGGGCTTCGATACTTCCTTCGGTCGCAGGACGGCACACTTGACCGCCTAAAGTCAGTCTGGGAGACTTGGTGAGGGAAGGACGGGAAGAGAGTGATAATTATGGAAACTGATTACCGAAAACCAGCACCAGATGCCCTTTACCCGAAGAGTAAATGTAACATCCTGAGCCCTTCGCCTGCACTAAGCAAACACCGAGAGCATGCGAGGAGGAAGGCGAAGTTGAAGGACTTCGCGAAGCTCATCCATTGGGAAGGATTAACAATCTAAGCAATCTTTTTGGAATTTCATTTTTAAACCAGACAAATGTGACCTAAATAGGATGGCAATAATGAAAAAAATATTGCAATTTGCTTATTACTTGGATTTGTTGCAGGCGTTTTCGATATAATACCAATGTTGTTACAAGACATGACCTGGGATGCTAATCTTTCGGCGCTTTTCCTCTGGATAGTCTCAGGATTTATGTTGGCCACATCAAATCTGAGACTTCCTTGGCCATTAAAGGGAATAGTTATCTCATTTCTTTGTTTATTACCAAATGTTTTCATCATTGGATGGGATGATCCAATGTCATTAATTCCAATAGGCATTATGACTCTTATCCTTGGTGCTTTACTTGGTTTTACTTACGGTAAATTGGCTAATGAATCCCTCTAAACTCCACTTCCCTTCGATATGCCTGATTTGGCTTCTCAAAACTCTTCCATTGGTTTGCTCACAATCCTAAGTAAAAACTCAGAAGGATCAAATTGCGATGATGGACTTCAACTGAAATCTAATTGGCTTTTTATCTGCAGCATTGGTGCTTGCTCTCTCAGGAATATCATGTAGTGGCAATGAGCCTCTTGGTGGAGAAGATCCTTATGCATTGTGGAAAGAGCAGCCCAATGAAAGGATAATATTTATGTCGAAGGCAGACTCGCCTGAAGGTGAATTGTACCAGCTGGATAAATATGGGCAGATAACCAGACTGACTAATAACAATCGTCATGAAAACAATCCCGCCCTCTCCTTCGACGGCAAGAAAGCTATTTTCAATGGGGGTGCTGAAGACAATTTGCTTACCTGGGAGATATTCATCCTTGACCTAGAAACGGGGCAAGAAACTCAACTCACCAACAACAATGTTATCGATGCCCACGCCGATTGGTCTCCAGATGGCTCCAAGATTGTATTTGGGTCTTTCAGGGATGCGCAAGGGAATCCTTTTGGCACTGCAGATATTTACGTAATGAATACTGACGGAAGTGGGCTAACACAGCTCACAAGTTCTTCTTGGGAAGACAATGACCCCGAATGGTCACCAGATGGAACAAAGATTGTCTTTAAATCAACACGTAATACTCAATAAGACGGACGAGAAGAAATCTACATCATGGGCAGTGATGGGTCTGATCCAAAAAGGTTGACAACAACCAGTGGATGGCAGTCCGATCACGATCCAAGCTGGAGTCCCATTGGTGAACACATACTTTTCACCAGATTTGAAGGGAGCAGGATCTGGTTTGACGCAGCCAATTTCTCAGATAACTGGGAGGAACTCACTCCCTGGAATGTCCATCGGGTTGACTTAAATGGAAATGTTGAGAAGCTGACCAACAGCAGCAATGCGGGGTGGGGAATTGTCCTGTACTCCGCCGATGGGGACCAGATCCTGTTTGGCACGACAGATTGGATCACAAACGAAAGCAAGCAGGTAGTATGTGGTTACCATAGGCTAATCTTGATGAATGCTGATGGTTCAAACCCGCGGCAGCTTCTTCCAGATGACGATCACACCGGTACCCTCGAGTACTTTGATTGGTGAACCCAAGTTTTAAAGTTAATAAGGTAAACCTATCACCGTCTTAAATCAGCAAATCGTTTGTGATACCGTTAAACAGCAAAATAAGGGAGAATACCTCACAATGGACAAGATGTATAAATGGAGTAATCTCGTTATCGGCGTGGGGTTGGCTCTCGTCTTATTTTCCGCTCCCCATTTGATCGATGATTTTTTATACGGCATGCCGGAAGATTTTGGCCTTTCTAACCAACAAACTCAGATTTTGACCGGAATATTTCACGTTCAGCTTATTGTGTTCTTTGTGCTGGCTGCGCGTAAGCATAAAGCAGGTTACTACGGCTTCATTTTTTGGGGGATATTTCTGGCCCTGGCAGGCATCTTAAAGCATCTACCTAAAATCTTAAAGCCCGAACCGTATTGGAGTGGTCTTTTTTCGGAAACCCTGATCATCGGGATGATTTTCGCGGGTATTGTATTAGCCATTTCATCCATTCTAGCAATACGCGATTTGTCACGGTCAAAATTTATAAAATAGGAAAAAACAACCAAAAACCCAATGACCTTTGGCTCTGCCCATGCGGCGGGGGAATCAGCCGCTCAAAGCAATTTATGGGTTTTGTTATATACTCTTACTTAAGCAAAATCGGAAGAGGTGCTTTTTCCAGAAGATTAGTGATACCTCCGAAGAAAATCTTTAGGTGGCTATTTTCAACAAAAGTGGTTTCATTTAATTTACATGAAAGGCAATTAATGAGTGACAAGAAAGGAATAAAATATTACTCGCCTATAGAAGAAAAAGTTAACATCACTTCTCATGCTATCGGCCTTGTATTAAGTATAATTGCTCTGGTGCTTTTATTTACCCGTGCAATCCGGTATGGAGATACTTGGCATGTTGTAAGTTTTAGCATTTTCGGAGTAAGTTTATGTGTTTTATATGCAGCTTCTACTTTTTACCATAATGCCAAAGACCCGGAATTAAGAAGTAAATTAAGAGTTTTTGACCACGCATCCATTTATGTACTCATAGCTGGAACTTACACTCCTTATACGATTGTTACGTTAAATGGCCGAACAGGATGGGTGATTTTTGGAATCTCTTGGGGATTGGCTATTTCAGGAATAATATTAAAATTATTTTTTACAGGAAAATATAATTTCATTTCAACATTAATGTATGTGTTCATGGGATGGATAATCATTTTCGCCATAAAACCATTAACTAATAATTTATCTTCAGGTGGTATTTTTTGGCTTATTGCAGGTGGCATATCTTATACACTTGGGGCAGTGATCTACAGCATAAAAAAGATAAAATTCAATCACGCACTCTTCCACATATTTGTTTTAATTGGCAGTGGGTGTCACTTTTTGTCAGTGTTCCTTTATGTTTTACCAATTTAATAAATCAATATCTGTTTTAAGTAAAATCAAAAATAGATAAAAAAAAGTGTTGCACCTAACTTTTACCCTGCTTTCAAAGGAGATCTAATGCCGAACAGGGTCAAAACCTGCCTGTCAGGAAAAATCAGCTCCCATCCCTTTTTTCTTATTATTGGTTTTACGGTTTTCTGTGGAATCAGCCAGTTAAGCCGCTTGCATTATCCGCTTTTTGGGCTGGTTGTGATAGTAGGGATTACGTTTCCGCTTACCTGGGGTGGATTTACAAAAACTGGAAAGCAATTGGTTTTTCCCGGCAGAATCCGGGAAAGGCATTATTTTGGGGCGTTTGTGCCGGCATCGTGAGCAGTCTAGCGGGTTTGGCAGTTCTGCAGGAAAGAGCGTTTGTGAGCAACCTCGGTCAGCAGCTGCTAATCGGAATTCCTCTCTGGATAATGGTCATCAGTCCCTTCCAAGAGTTCTTCTTCCGGGGTTGGATTCAATCTGGATTGACAGAAGTGCTGGGAAAATGGTGGGTGCTGGTAATTTCCACTAACTGTTTCACAGTATGGCACTATTTATCTCCAATCGTTGACCTGGCAGCTTTTCCTTTGGTAAGCCCGGGAGGAATTATTTCGACGTTTGCCGCCGGGTTGGCATTTGGCTTTGCCTTTCAGATGAGTAAGAATATCATTGCCCCCTGGTTGGGGCATCTAATATCAGGAATTGTGTTTGTAATTATTGGCGCAATGGACTTTGTTCAGGTTATTCAGTAACCGGATTTCCTGGCTCCTCACGTCGCGGTATATATACCGCTTAGAGTAATATTGTGCTCCCGGGTCAGGCAATCTCATTGTTTAAACGCTCAAAGAGGAAATAACAATGAATCAAGATATTTGGAACGCTGTCGACAGCTATTATGAAGACCTGATGGTAAGACCTGATCCAAGATTTAACAAGATCATTAAAGCTTCAAACGAAGCAGGTTTGCCGCCAATCAGCATCACCTCCAGCCTGGGTAAACTTCTGGAGCTTTTGGTACGATTCCAGGGAGCACATCGAATTTTAGAGATTGGAACGCTGGGTGGATACAGCACCGCCTGGCTTGCCAGTGGGTTGCCTCCCGGGGGAAAGATAATTACCTTAGAAATTGACCCTGAACATGCGGCTGTCGCTCGAAGAAACTTGTCCCAGTTTGAGTTTTCAAGTTTGATTGATATTCAGGTAGGAGACGCTTTGGACACACTGAGGACACTTGATAAGGATCGAGAGGGTCCTTTCGACTTGATTTTCATCGATGCAAACAAGTCTCAATACAGTAAATACCTGGACTGGGCGATCAAATTATCTCGCCCAGGGACAGCGATCATTGCCGATAACGTGGTACGAGGGGGAAAAATCATTGATGATAACAGTGAATCTTCTAGTGTTAATGGAATCCGAACATTCAACCAAAAAGTTTCCAGTTATTCGCGATTGCGGGCTACAGCGATTCAAACAGTCAATTCCAAAGGATATGATGGTTTCCTTCTAATTTACGTGGATCCCAAATAGAGAATCTGAACTGCTGCCCTTCGATACAATTTGCACCTATTGGCGCAAATCACTCAGGTAATTGAACAACTTACTATTTACTGATTACTGAAGAACTGAATGCTGTTACTCTACTTTCAATCTCTCCCTCTCCCCTTTCTTTACTCCTTCAGCCTTCTTATATCCCCCTCCCGGACAGTGATCCCCTCTGCATCCAGTCTTTCCAGAAAAGCCAGTATATATTTCCGGCTGCTGCCAAAATGATCCCGTGCCTGGGCAACTGTAATGGTGCCGTCTTCCTGGAGTTTTTCCTTGATCTCAATAATCATCTTTTGATAAGTTCCCGGCGTGAAGACCACTTCGGGAGATATCTGCTTAAGTCTTTTCAGGGACAACAGCGCGTTATAGACCTCTTCTCCTACTTCTTTCCGGCATCCCCCCACCGAGGGAGGAAGGATTGGATTTTGGGAGAATTTTTCCAGCAGACCATTTACTTTTTCAGTCTGCCCGGGGGAAAATTCAATTAAAAACCCCTTCAGTAAAACCTCGGGACCCTGCTGTGTGATTTCCCCTTCCTGGATTAATGCTTCAAGCGCCTGTTTGTAAACCATATCATTAAGACCTGATTGGCTTTTAAGTTCTTCCCGGGACATGCCTGGACGAAGAGGAAAATCCTGATGGTATAACTCAACTTTAGCCACCAGATTGGATTTAATCTCATCCCAGGTGGACCGTAGGGTAACGAGCTTATTAGCCGCCGATTCATCACCCAGAAAAAGGATAAGTCCATCCTCAAGAAGCTGATTCAAACTTTCCCGGGCTGCTTCCTTACCCAGCCCAGACTGCTCTACAACTTCATCCCAGAGGGCAACTCCTGCTCGAGAAATCGTCTGGCGGAGCACATCCACCGCATCTCCCGCCGAGAGGGTCTCTAGATGATCCAGCACATCCTGATCAAACCGTTTATGCCGGTATGGCGGATTAGGATCAAGTACAATTCCTCCCCCCAGGGTTTCTGATGGTGAAGGCCGGCGCAGGATATAGCGGTCTCCCCGCATGGCAATTACCGGGTCCTCTACTTCCAGCTGCAGCCAGGCAGTCTCTCCCGGTTTTAAGATATCCCTACCCAGCAGCCGGACTCTGGCAATGGTTTCATCCGCACCGAGAAACAATTTGGTTTCCAAGTTATGGGAGAGAGGCTTTTCAAGATCCCCCAGGTAGCGGAACTGAACATCCAGTCGGCGGGTCGGACTGTAATCTCCTGGATGGGTAACCACATCACCCCGTTTAATATTCTTTTTGTCAACACCGGATATATTCACTGCGGTCCTGTTCCCGGGACCTACTTCTTTCACATCCTGATTGTGGATCTGCAATCCACGGATCCTGCCCGATTTAGCCGAGGGCAGCAAGGTAACCTCATCCCCCACCTTGAACGTTCCATCCAATAGGGTACCGGTTACTACAGAACCGAACCCTGCCATCAAGAAGATCCGGTCAATGGACAGACGGGGGCGGTCAAGATCAATTCGGGGAGGTTGACCAGCAAGAACATCACTTAGCGCTTCCAACAACTCATTCAGCCCGGTTTTCTCTTTAGCAGAAACGCGGATAACTGGAGCTTCCTTCAAAGCTGTTGAGGAAACCAATTCCCGGATCTCAATCTCAACCAGATCCAACCAGTCCGGATCATCTACCAAATCCACCTTTGTTAAGGCAATCACCCCTTTATTGACTTCCAGCAAATCCAGGATGGCAAGGTGCTCCCTGGTTTGAGGCATCACTCCTTCATCCGCCGCAATCACAAATAGGCAGGCATCTATGCTGCCAATACCCGAGAGCATATTTTCGATAAAATCCCGATGACCGGGAACATCGACAATGCTGATATTTTTCCCGTCAGGAAGCTGAAAAGTATCGAACCCCAACACTATACTCATCTCTCGTTCGCGTTCTTCACGCAATCGGTCTGGATGGGTTCCAGTTATCGCTTCTATCAGGGTAGATTTACCGTGGTCGACGTGACCCGCTGTGCCAATAATATACATGGTCGAATAATGCTGTACTTTAATTTATTATTAAATGTCGCTCGGTGAGGATGAAATCCAGGATCCGGATGCTATATTCTCAACGGAATCCATCCATTATTCGCTCAAACTCACCAGTCCATTCCCGGATTAAAGTTAATAAACCCTGAAGCTGGGTCTCGGAATAGGAACTGAGCTGCCCCAATTGATCTTCAATCTCCTGCAGCCCATCTTCCAGATGAGAAATTCTCTCTTCCCCTTCCTTGTACTGCCGTTCAAGCAACTTAGACTGCTCCTTCTGCGAGAGAGTGTAATTGGTCCAGCGTTTTTGATCATCTGCTGTAAAGGTTCCCCATTCCTGCCGGAAACGTTCATCAGCAAGGCGTTGAATCTCGGTGATTTCATTAACTCTTCTATCCAACAGTGTGGAAAGATCTTTGAGCTCACCCTGCATGCGTTTTACGCCCCGGTGGGTGGAGTCCAATTTGATCATTTGCTCATCCAAATCCTGGGCTTGCTTTTCTATTCCATCAAAGCGGGTCATCCAGTTCTTCCAGGTAGACTCCCACTCTGTATTCTGAAGCGCTGCTTCTTCCAGGAATGTCTCCTGTTCTTTTTTAATATCTCTCCGGGTTGATTCTAATTCCTGGACGCGATTCTTCACCTTCTGGTAATCGCTGTTTACAAGATCCAATAAACCACGCTGCTCATCTACTCTTTTTCGCAGGGCAGACTGCTCCCCCTGTAAATCTGTAATCCGTTTGACCTCTTTTTGACGTTCCTCTTTTGCCGATCGGGAGTATCGCTGGTACTCTTTGTATTCTTGCTTAATTTCACTAACGTCCTTTTCCGTCTCCCGGAGAGAAGCATTAAACCGGACTTCTTCCTCGATCCGGGTTTTCATATTCTTTTCCAAGTCTTTCACCCGCATAAAATCTTCACCCAAAGTTTTTTGCTGCGTTTCAATCCCCCGGATTTGTGCCCGTAGATTCTTCTTGGCATCGTTTATCCAGGATTTGGTTATTTTTTCATAATCCTTTAATTCTTTTTTCCATTCCACCCTGAAATCTGCCAATCCATTATCAAAATCATCCACTCTGGTAATTGAGGTCCTTATTCGGGTAATGTCGCTGTCAAACTCAACCTGCTTTTTATTTAAGGCGTCTAGTTTTCCTTCCAATTCTTGAAGCCGATCTTCTAACTCCGAGATGGTCGCCTTGTCTTTTCTTCTTTCATCGTCCAGCCATTTAATCCGCTTTTCCAGCTGATCATTTTCCATGGATATTTCTCCTGTCTTCGGATTTCTCCAAGCATTGAGATTATAGCATGGCCAAAACTGAAAACCTATCAGTAAATCACACTTCAGTTCAGGCGATAATATCTTTTAGGACCCCATAAATATTATCGTTATGCTTTGAGCTGCCCACATTACAATCTGCGGGAAAAAACCTAAAAGCACCAAGGATATATTCACAGCGAGAATCAACGATCGGTAGAAAGGACTTCCTATGATTAATACCTTCTCCTCCCCTGAATTTCTGGTTAAAGCTGCTAATATTCTCACTCCCCCAACAATTAGCCCCAACGCCCCAAAAAAGTACAAACCATTTATCCACAGAGGAAATAATCTGAGGCTGCACCCCAGTGCCCAATAAAGAGGAAAGCCCGCAAACAGGGGCAATCCTGCCAATGTGAAATAGCCTACTAAAATACCGGAAGAGATAATTGGCCATTGACGGGCGGCTCCAGCTGCAGAATCATAACTGAAACTTCTCACACCCTGACGCAGATGGGATAAGGACAAAGACAAAACACCTAATGCCAAAGCCTGGACAACGACTAATGCAAAAAAGAAGGGAAAACCCGACGAGAATAAACTGATTGCCAATAGTGATCTACCAATTTCTGAAATTACGACGGCTGCCATCATCCGCCCCAGGTGTTTCGAAATAATGGCAAGTGAGCCCCCAAAACCAAGCATCATTGCCCCCGCGATTTGCAGGGGCTGTTGTATATTGATGTTATTACCAAACCAACCCGCTTCGGTGATAAAACGCAAACTAAATAAAAATACACCGAGTAGATAGGTGTTTAGTACAAACCCTGTCAGGAAGGGATGGTTCTTTTCCGTAACCATAGGAATCCAACTGATAAAGGGAAAGATCGACAGCAGAAATGAAAAACCGAGAGCCAGAATTACCAACGATCTGGTCAACAGCAGCTGATCACCGGAATTTAAATCAATCCAACTCGCCAACCAGGCGGCAAAAAGAATAAACAGCATACCCAAAATTTGAAAAACAAGAAAACGCAGTACTCCCTGAGTAGGCTCTTGCCCCGGCGGTGATAATAAAACAACATAAATAAGTGCCAAAAAGGCAAAAAACAACGCGCCGTAAAAAATTGGTTCTACCGCATAAGCCGTGAGAATTAGAGCAGTCCCAGCCAATCCCAGAGGGATGACCTGAATCGGGACGGTTTCCGGATCAAGAATAATAAACCAGAAGGTGCACAAGAGGAAAAGCAATACCACAATCGGCCGGTCTACCTCGGATAAAACAAACCGTCTACCAAAAACCAACAGTTCGTCGGACACCCTGAGTTCCCAAAAAGGGTAGTTAAACACCTGATTGATGGGTAAAGCAGCCGCTAGGACAGCCAGGCTCAGGCTGATTATGGTTCCCGCCCATTTTAAAATCCGCTGTTGATTCATAATAAATAGGAAAATCCCTGAAATCAGCAACGGTAATAGAATCCACAACAGCGGTGTGCTCAACTCGTTTCCTCCAGATAGCTTGCTAGTAGGAGATACGCACCAACAAAGGCGATGCCAATGTTAAGAATTGCCAGCAAACCTGTCATTAATACCGACGCCTCCAGAGTCGCATACAAAATTTCAAATCCAGAAATGACTGTTAGCACTCCAATAACAATCCGGATCGCCTCCCGAGATAATCCAAGCTGGAGTAATCCAAGGCCCAATAATAATAATCCCCCCAGCGTTTGCTGGTGAGTAGCCCCTAAAAACCAGCGCAGCGCAACTGGCACCAGGGAATACATAGAGAGTCCAATTAACAATGCGGTAAACCCTCTGAAAAAGATTTCAGGGAAACTCAAATCATTTTGCGTTTCAGCTGCGGAATCGGGGATATTAACATAAGTAAGAAACAGAACCGCTGCAGCCATCCATCCTGCGACGAGTTTGACAACTGCGATCTCCACTGGCCAGCTGATACTAACAAGGCTCAAGACACCGATATATTGCAAGGCTAATAAGCCAGTCATCCAGCGCCAGTTTTTGACCAGCAGGATGCCCGCAGCGCACAAAAAAAGTACCGCAACCGAAAAAGTTTGGAATAGACCCGCCACTGGTTACAACCCCCCACTTAAGGTGATCAAGGTCAATAAAAGAAAACCAATTAATAATGCCCAGATTAATCCGCCTTCCCCCTCAAATTGGCTGATAATAAGGAAAACCGTCTTATCTACTAATCTGGCTGCTCCGGAACCAATACCAGAAATGATATTCAATGCATATTTAAATTTTTCATCTACCCTGCAGGTATTTAGCTGGGGTATCCTTTCACCAAATATAAAAAACAGAATAATAAGCAATAAGGGGATCCAGAGTGAGATCGGATTGGATAAAATACCGCCGCTGAAATCCAGTAGCTTGTGTTCAAGAGCAATCACAAACTGGGTTAAAATTATTATTGCCGGACTCATGACATATAGAAGGATAACTGGATTTGGCGTATTGTCATCTTCCTTAACCTTCTGGATAGTTTTTAATAAGATTCCCCCAATTAAGACACCAGCAGCGATAGCAAACAGGACTCCATCTACGCCGTTACCAAACAGTTCCGCTCCATTCCAGGTTGGTAAAAATGGTATCGGAATCATCCCGATTGACACCATCACCAACGCAGCAGTCAGTTGGGTTTTGTTCTCGAAAGAAAGAAAAACAAGTGAACCGGGTAAAAATAAAACCAATCCCCAGGATAAGCTCGCATCCGGAGAAGCAGCTAACGCGCTTCCCAGGATCAAACCAAGCACACCAAAAGACCATAACCTCCAGGACCACCACAGTTTATAAGCACCGATTCCGATCAAACCCAAAATGAGGCTCAAGCTAGCTAAAACGGTAATAAGCCCTGGTGGGATAACGCTTGGGTCCATTATTGCCGCGCCCCTGGTGATCAGCATAATGCTGATAGCATAGGGCAGCACTCGCAGCAACATTCCAAGATCACCCTTCAACTCCTCATTAATAAATCGCTCCCGAGTGGGGAACCAGGAGCCAAATCCACAAATACCAGCAGTCGCTAAAATCGGGCCAGCCGAAGAACTAAGCCCAGAAAAGGATGAATTTACACTCTCTTCCAGCCCAGACAAAGCTGCATAAATTAATAAAAGAGGTCCTGCCAACCTGATAACAATGGGAAGGATTAATCTGCTATCATTTACCTTCTCCCCTTGATAAAGTACAAAATAAGTAATCCAGATAACCTCAATGAGCGTCCAGAAAACTAAAAAGGTGTAAACATTATCAGATATTACTGCCAGAAAACAAACTCCACCCAAACTATAAATCCAGACGCTTTGTTGGGGGGAGAATCGCTGACTCAGAGCAGCAAAAAAAGCGATCGCTGTCAAAGCCAGAGCCAATGGGGTTGATATCCAATCCAGGAATAACCCCGGTTCGGAGAGAAGTTGAGATCCAGAATTCCAGCCCAAATTCAGCCTGACCTCGGGATTTGTAAAACTGAATAAAAGCAGCAGGATCCAGGCTAACCCGGTGGTCCCCATAAACCAGAACCGCAGTTTGTGAAGATTAATATTCCGCTGCCGGAACCCCAGGAGCAGAATTGGATTAAGCAATAATAAACCAGCGGACAAGAGGGGAATACTGTTCACAAAATTATTCCTGGTTCCCTATGTAAAGGGATACACCCGAGGTGTCGATAGAACTAACCAAATTGCTGATCGTTTGATCGGAATCCGGGAATTTTAGGTCGGGAGCAATTTCCATAAGGGGAACAAGAACAAATGCCCGTTCCGGTATCTTTTTATGTGGAATGGTAAGGCTAACCTCATCTACAACCTTCTTGCCATAAAAGAGAATGTCAATATCCACCAATCGGGGACCATAAATGAAACTTGGTTTCCGGCCGATCTTCTTTTCAATCTTCTTCAGGTAGACTAGTAACTCCCGAGGAGAGAGCTCCGTTTTTCCCTGCACAACCATGTTTAAAAAATCAGGCTGATCCTTAAATCCCCAGGGTTCAGTTTGATAAATTGAAGAACGTACAATCATCTCTATAGCCGGTGGAAGCTCTTCAAAAACAGACTCAAGATTGGCTTCCCGGTCCCCTAGATTTGAGCCCAGCGATAAGTAAATAATCTCTCTTAAATCTGATTCCATATCTGCAAATCCGTTAATGAGTGTCTTTCTACTTAAGGATAACACACCTGCCCTGGCTAAAGGATGCAGTCAACCTCGCGGGATTAATAATCTTGTTCCGGTTGTCAGGTAATCCCCGGTTTGGTATAATTTCCACCGCAAAATTAATTCTGGAGGGGTCGCATAGTTGGCCTAGTGCGCGCGCTTGGAAAGCGCGTATTCTTCACGGAATCGTGGGTTCGAATCCCACCCCCTCCGCCTTTTTAATCGCTCAGTAAACCTTGAGCGATTTTGCTTATCCCATCAGGTCATTATTTTTCAACTTCTTTCTATTCCTGCATCTGGAGAAAATTATGCTTTTTACCCCTGGGGAAATCGGCTTATTGGAACTTCCCAACAGACTGGTGCGTTCTGCAACTGCTGAAAGAATGGCAAACGATCAGGGATTCCCCCTGCCAACTTTAACCACCCTTTACCGCACGCTGACTCAGGGAGGTGTCGGATTAATCATAACAGGGCATATGTACATCAATCCAGGCGGAAAAAGCCACCCTGAGATGACTGGCATTTACACCGATGAAATCCTTCCAGAACTTACAAAACTGGTTAAAGCTGTTCATGAGGAAGGAGGGAAAATTGCAGTCCAGATCAATCATGGCGGAGGGAAATGCTCCCTAGAGACCGTTCAGCAAGCCATCTCCCCCTCCACTGCAGAGCAGGATTCCATATACAATCGCCAAACACGGGAAATGACTGAGAAAGAGATCCGTCAAACCATCAGCGACTTCGCTCAAGCTGCCAGAAGGGGAAAAGAAGCTGGTTTTGACGCCGTACAAATCCATGCTGCCCATGGGGCTACCTGGTCAGCCAATTTCTCTCACCACTGACCAACCAACGGGACGACGAATGGGGCGGACCACTATCAAACCGGAGTAGATTATTAAAAGAAGTATGCCTGGCAGCTAGAAAGCAAGTAGGACCAGATTATCCCCTCTTGATGAAATTTGGCATTGCTGATGGGTGTGAGGACGGACTTTCATTGGAAAATGGGCTGGAGACCCTCCAGAATATTGAATCCTGGGGGTTGGACGGGGTAGAAATTAGCTCTGGATTCAGCGGAGGACTCTTCTCAAGCATCCAAAAAGGAATCAACAAGCCAGCCGACGAGGGCTATTTTTTGCCTTTTGTAGAACAGGCTCGTTTAAAAACTGGGCTGCCAGTCCTGGTAGTAGGTGGTTTTCGCTCCCGAAATGTGATGGAGTGGGTTCTGTTGGCAGGTGCTGCGGACTTTATCTCACTCTGCCGGCCATTAATCAGGAAGCCAGACCTTCCCGCGCTCTTTCAGGCAGGAGAGACAACAAGTTCTGACTGCCTCTCAGCAAACCTCTGCTGGGCGGAAAACAAAGGAGAGGGAATCTCCTGTAAATGTTTCGATTAAATTGTTTGATTATTGGGGGTTTAGAACTGCCTTACAAATCCAGGTTCTCATCTTCAATAATGAGTTTGAGGTATAATACATCTGGTATAAATCAAACACAATCTGAATGAAATCCTTACCCATGAAAACCTACCAGGCAGTATTAGTCGGGCTCTTGATCAGTTTTATACTCTTTTCAGGGCTGAGTATCCCCGCGAAAACCAGCGCTTTGGTGACAAACCCAGACCTTACCCCTACCTCTGTGCCTAAAGCCGAGAAAAGTTCCACAGAACCGGAATCAGGAGACACCTTGGGTTTAATCTATGGTGCAGGGGTGATCGTGCTTATTACCCTGGGTGGAGTTTTTATCCAGCGGTTATTAACAAAACCTACCTCATCAGATTTAACCTGAATCTTCATTGTTTACGCTTATCTTGAAACAAGATGAGTAAACCAATTTCTCTAAAACAGCTGATAAATCGATTTATTGACACCCATACCCGCCTGCGGTATCATGCCCACGAGCTTCGGGTGGGTCCGGCGCGGCAGAGCCCTTTGAATTGTGTCAGGTCCGAAAGGAAGCAGCACTAAGGAGGATCCTCTGGGTGCCGCCGGTGTGCCTGCCCGAAGCCTTTTTCCTCCCTCTAAATTGGAAATCTACCAGGAATAAACCCTCTATTGATGAATATCCTTGAATTGATAAAAAAACCCAAACCACAAAGAGTATCTGCCGTGGTTATCGCAGTAATTGGGATTGTCCTGATTGCCTTTTCCGCTTGTAAAAGAATTTTTCTAGTAATCAATGGCGAACTGCAGGAGCATACTACATTTGCATTAACAGTAGGTGGGTTTCTAGAGGAACAGGGATTCTTGCTCCAGGAATCTGACCGCGTAAGTCCATCACCTAGAACTATGCTCTGGGGCGAAGAAACAATATTCCTCACCATCTCTAAAGAGATTCAAATTTTCGCAGATGGCCAAACAATTTCACTCAACACAGCAGAGCGTAGGCCAGAAAATATTATTTTAGAAGCCGGTCTGCAACTTTTTCCGCAGGACCGTCTCCTGGTTGATGGGTTGTCCGTGGGTGAAAATTCAATCATGTCCTCCACTGCATCCCATTCGATTCAGATTCTTCGCGGTACTGCTATCGAACTCCATACCGAGGAAGGAATCTTTAGCTTCACAACAAATACCGATATTCTGGCAGATGCTCTTTGGAAAGAGAATATCGAGATTTTCGAGGCTGATCATCTATCAGTCCCTCTCAACACAACCCTCGACGGAACTCCACTTACCGTGGAATTGATCAGGTCCAAACCACTTCTAGTTCAATTACCGGAACAGACAGTAACGATCAGGACAACCGCGAATTCTGTCGGAGCTGCCCTTGCCCAATCGGGTCTTTCTTTACAGGGCTTGGATTACAGCAATCCCCCCGAGGGTGCACCCCTGCCAAATAACCGCCAAATTGAAGTAGTGCGAGTCAAAGAAGAGATCCTTCTTAACCAGGAACAAATCCAATTTTCAACTGAATATCTACCAGTATCCGACCAGGATCTGGATCAACTGCAAATCGTGTCTGGCGGAGAATTTGGTATCGAAGCTCGACGTCTGCGGATAATATATGAAAATGGTTCAGAAGTATCCCGGAAAATTGAAAAAGAGTGGACCGTTAAGGAACCTAAACCGAGGGTTATCGGTTATGGTACAAATATTAACATTCTGACCGAAAACACCCGGGATGGACAGATCAGCTACTGGCGGAAAATTACAGCCTGGGCAACTTCGTATGATTCCACCTGCCCCGGGTGTGGCACGATCACTGCCAGCGGCACGGTGCTAAAAAAAGGCTCTATTGCTGTAACGAGGGATTGGTACAACATGATGAAGGGGGCTAGAGTTTATATTCCGGGATATGGTTTTGGAACCATAGAAGACATAGGCGGCGGTGTAAACTGGAGCACTAACTGGGTTGACCTGGGGTACAAAAAAGAAAACTATGAACCCTGGAGTAAGAATGTAACCGTATATTTTCTTACCCCAATCCCCCCTCCTGAAAATATCATGTACATACTCTATTAACCTCTAGACTTTTGCCCGGGGCAAAATGCACCACGCCCCATTTCCCGTCTACCATCCAATTTGGATCCCGATTATAGACCTCCATGATTTGATCCAGGTCCAAACCCACTGCCAACTCTGCTTTTGAGGTCCGTAAAGCAGCCAACGGTACCGGCAGGTAATTCACTACTTGATGAAATGGAAATGTAAAATCCCACTGCCTGTCTCCCAACAGCCGGCGGTAATTGGCATCCCCTTTGCTAATTATGAAATCTGCTCCTGATAAATCTTCCCGAAGATCCAGAGGTATCTCCCACATTGGAAGTGGGGAATTCCAGAAAAAGTTGGCTTTGGTTCTTATTTTCTTGTCCTGGATATGCTTTTCCAGCCGATTACCCATATTTTTGATATCCTGCTCTTCGGAACCCTTCAAATAATCTACCGTCTGGGTTATATCATCGTTG
>CAZHHT010000057.1:14243-17194 GCA_964532455.1 uncultured Anaerolineales bacterium | reverse complement strand
CATCATACACGATGAAGCCCGTCCGAGGGACCGGCCTTCTCATTTCAATCTACTTGATCTTCCTGACCCGCCTACGGCGGTGATCACGGCCAATGATATCTGTGCTTTTGGGGCAATCACGGCTCTGGGAAACCGCAAGCTGCAAGCCGGAAAGGATATCTCTGTAATCGGGTTTGACGATATCCGAATGGCATCTCATTGGACCCCGCCACTAACAACTGTTTGGCAGCCATATAGGGAAATCGGATTTATGGCCGGTTCGCTATTGATTGACTTCATTAATGGGAAGGATCTTCAAAAAGAATACATATTACAGCCAAAGCTGGTAATCCGAAATTCCGCCGGAACACCAGTATAATTTTTTTATCGTCAGTTGAAACGTTTCAATTTTGGGAGGTGTATATGCAACGACATTCATGATTATTCACCCAAAAATCCGAAAGTATGAAAAAATAGTGAGGAGACTATGAATACAAAGAAATATTTGAGACTTCTAATACCAGTTCTTGTAATCGCACTGCTTGCTGCTTGCAGCAGCCCAGCTACAGAACCAACCGCAGAACCGGCTGCTGATACAGCCGTTACCGAGGTTGTCGTCCCTAAAGCAGAAACTACTGAAGAGGTTGAAAGCATTGTGACCGTGTCGTTCTGGCATAACTATAACGAAGAATCGGCAGAAAATGAAATGCTCACAAAGACTTTAATCCCCCTGTTTGAAGCAGCTAATCCGGGAATAAGAATCGAATCCCTTTCCGTGGCCTATCCCGATTTTCGAACAAAACTGATGACCGCCATTGCAGGTGGAGTTGCCCCCGATCTCATCCGGGTAGACATCATCTGGGTTCCGGAATTTGCGGACATGGGGGCATTGGCAGCTTTAGATGAAATTATGCCCGATTTTGATGAATATGCTGGGCAGGTTTTTCCTGGTCCGCTAAGCACAAACTACTGGAATGGGCATTATTACGGACTTCCCCTGGATACAAATACAAAAGTGATGCTGCAAAATTCCGATGTTCTCGCTGCTGCTGGTATTGATCAGCCTGCCAAGACTGTGGATGAGTTCTGGGCCCAATGTGAAGCGGTTAAACAAAGTGGCGAGGGCACATATCTATTTGCCGCAGATGGAACCTTTGCATGGGTCATGCTCCCTTGGATTTGGAGCGGGGGTGGTGATATCATGGATGAAGGCTTTACCACAGCCGATGGATACCTCAACGGTCCTGAAACTGTAGCAGTGTATGAAATGTGGAAGGAAATGTACAAGGCAGAGTGTATTGCACCTACGATGTTAGGGGAAGGGATTGACACCTTTGCGGGCGTGGGTCAAGGATTGTATGCAGGATTTGACAACGGGCCCTGGACATATCCGATCCTGGCGGGACAGTACGAGGATGTTGTCCTTGTGCCAAGCCTTTTCCCTGCAGGACAGGGTGGATCTGTCGAGGTCGTAGGTGGCGAAGATGTGGTTCTGTTTGAGCAGTCTGATGCCAAAGATGCGGCGGTTGAATTTATCCGCTTCTTGCTTTCAGAGCAATATCAGTTAAAAATGGCGGAGGTAGGACAAATTCCCGTGCTCACCAGCGCAATTAGCTCTGAATTCATGCAGAATCATCCCTATTATGGCATTTTCCTTGAGCAGCTTTCAACGGCGAAGGCCAGGCCAGCCCATCCGTTATGGACCCAGATCGATGAAATCATGACCGATGCAGGACAGTTAATCCTTCGGGAAGAAATGAGCGTTCAAGAAGCGCTTGATGAGGCAGTAGGTAAAATAAATTCCCTCCTGGGCAACTAACATCTAATACCAGGATATCGGGCAGGTTCTCAGGAGCCTGCCCGATTAATAAAAACCAATGAATAAAAAACGCCTGCGAAATTCCTTCACTGCTTATCTTTTCATTCTTCCAGGATTGGCTTTTACCACCTTGTGGCTATTTTATCCCATGGTCAGAGCATTCCAGTTAAGTTTTTTTAAGTGGAACCTCATGCCCAATATTCCCAATATATTTATCGGTTTGGAGAATTACTTCAGTGCTTTCCAGGATGATTTATTCTGGCTAACTTTGAAGAATACCGGGGCATATGTCTTAATTACCGTGCTGGGCCAGTTATTTTTGGGACTGTTCTTAGCCATCCTGCTGGACCAGGTCACAGCGGGGCGTGTTCTAATCCAGACACTGCTGTATATCCCGGTGGTGACCTCAATCGTGGTAGCAGCATTATTATTTCGCTACCTGTTCAATTCAAGCGACGCTGGTCTGGTCAATTATTTTCTCACAGACATTTTGGGAATCCTTACGAAACCGATTCCCTGGCTGCGAGAGGCTCAGACCGCATTTGTTCCAATCATTATGTTGGGGATCTGGAAAGGTGTGGGCTGGTCAATGGTGATCTTTTTGGCAGCCCTTCAGGCGATCCCGGAAGAATACCGGGAGGCTGCATCCATTGATGGCGCATCGCATACCCAAATCATCACTAAAATCATCCTTCCGATCCTGGTGCCGACAATCCTTCTGGTAATGATCTTGCTGACCAACGGGGCGTTTAAAGTCTTTGTGGAGGTGGTATTAATTACCGATGGAAATCCGTTGCACAGGACAGAAGTGCTTTTGAGCTATATCTACTACCAGGGTTTTGACAAGCTGAATTTTGGTTATGCCAACGCCCTTTCCTTCATGCTGGCTGTGGTCGTTTTTACTATCAACCGCATCCAACTCCACCAACAGAACAAATTAACTCATGAAAGATAATTCCAGAAAAAAACCCCTCTCCAGAAAAATCAGCTCCTACATTATCTTAATGCTGGCCTGTGCGGTCACTATCATGCCAATGCTCTACATGATCGGTACGGCATTTAAAGGCCCAACATATATTTTTGAATTTCCTCCCAGATTAATACCTTCTGAACCGACTGTTGAGAATTTTATCTCAGCTTGGCAATCCAACCA
>CAZHHT010000057.1:0-14233 GCA_964532455.1 uncultured Anaerolineales bacterium | reverse complement strand
GTTATTTTTTAAATAGTGTACTGGTTACAATTCTATCCACTTTTTTTGTGGTGTTATTGGCGGGATTGATGTCGTTTGCCTTTGCTTTTCTTGATTTTTTTGGGAAGCGTTTGATTTTTGGCCTGATTATTCTCTTTATGACCATGCCAGTAATTATTTTAATAATTCCCCAATTTGAGTTGGCAGTACGATTTAATCTTATTGATACCTTGCCCGGATTGGTGGTGGTTTATATTGCCCAAAATATTCCGCTGGCCACATTTATCCTGACTGGATTTTTCAAGCAGCTGCCCCGTGATCTACTAGAGGCGGCTTATATGGACGGGGCAAATGCCTGGAAAACATGTTGGAAAATTGTCTTTCCGCTATCCAAACCCGTCCTGGCCACTGTGACCATTATTGCATCTCTAGGAGCCTGGGATGAATATATCTGGGCAAATACAATTATCAATACCAGCGCCAAGCGCACTCTGCCTGTCGGAATCGCTGCTTTTCAGGGGGTCCAGATTTCGAATTGGGGGTTGATTTTTGCTGCCTCCCTGATGGCAGTCACACCAATCATCATAATATTTATCTTTATGCAGCGCTACTTTATAAAAGGGACATTTACTGGAGCAGTTAAGGGTTAGAAAATGAATATCATCGAAAAGAGCATTGAAATTATTCTGGCTAACCAGGATTCGGGTGGTGCCTACATCGCCAGTCCAAATTTCTCACCATATCAATACGGATGGTTCAGGGACGGGGTTTATACCGCCTATGCAATGGACCTCTATGGATATCATCAAAGCGCAGAAAAGTTCTTTGACTGGAGTGCAAACATCATCGAAAAATATAGCGAAAAGATCAATCGGGCAGTCCAGGACCCAGACCTGGTGCTCCGAGATTATCAAGACGCTGTCCTCCACTGCAGGTTTACATTGGAAGGGGATGAAATTATAAGCGGGTGGTCAACTCATCAGCTGGATGGATTGGGTTTGTGGTTGTGGGGGATTATCCAGCACTGCAAAGCGCAAGGGTTAAATTCAATTCCAGAAAAATGGAGCCCATCTATAAGTCTGATTATCAATTATATTGGAGCATTGTGGCTTTATCCGTGCGCAGATTGTTGGGAAGAAAACGATGACCAGGTTCACACGTACACCTTGGCAGCTTTGGTCGGAGGGCTTGAAGCATTCCAGGAATTTACACAGGCTTCTCATTTGAACCCCGAGATAGAACGGATTAAAAATTTTATAGCTCAACAATGTCTATCTCCCCAGGGTTACTACAAGAAATCTGTTACCCAGACAATTGTGGATGCGAACTTATTAGGTTTAGTTTTTCCCTTTAAGATCAGTAGCGCGGATAACCCCAATTTTTTACAAACGCTGGCAAAGATAGAGGAGGATTTGCGTGTGCCTGGTGGTGGATTGAAGCGGTATCCCGGTGATACATATTATGGTGGGGGAGAATGGATATTGCTCACTGCTTGGTTAGGTGTGATTTATATTGCATTAGGGAAAAATAACAAAGCTGTTGAAATAAAAAACTGGATTGAAGGCCAAGCAGACCTGAATGGATTGCTTCCTGAGCAGGTGGTAAATAATGGGCAACACAAAACGTTCTTGCAATCCTGGATAAAGAAGTGGGGTCAGCCAGCAGCTCCATTATTATGGTCCCATGCCAATTATCTGATCCTGTGTAATAATCTTAACCAGGCGAGGTAAGCTGTGATGAAAGTACCGGGCTGGGTTAGAGAAGCAGTAATCTATCAAATATTCCCCGACAGATTTTTTAACGGAGATCTTGAAAACGATCCTCCTGGAATTGCTGAATGGGGTGATCAACCAACAAGAGCTAATTTTTTTGGGGGTGATTTGGAGGGGATTACTCAAAAACTAAATTACATCCAATCATTAGGGGTCAATACAATCTACCTGACCCCAATATTTTCTGCTCCTTCTAATCATAAATACGATACACGCGATTATTACCAAGTGGATGCAATATTTGGTGGTAATTCAGCCCTCGTAGAATTGTGTTCTGCCGTACACGGCCGAGGAATGAAATTGATCCTGGATGGAGTTTTTAATCACTGTGGTGAAGAATTCAAAGCTTTCCAAGATGTGGTAGCTAAAGGTCAGGAGTCCCAGTTTTCAGATTGGTTCCTTGCTCTTGATTACCCGCTGTCCAAAGATCCCTTGAATTATAAATGCTGTGGTGATGCAAGTTACCTTCCCAAACTCAATCAATTAAACCCAGAAGTAAATGAATATTTCATAAATATTGGAAAATATTGGATTGAGGAATTTGATATTGACGGATGGCGACTGGATGTCCCTTTTAAAATTCAGAAAAGTTTTTGGAAGTATTTCCGCAAAATCATTAAAACGGCAAAAGAAGATACTTTTTTGTTTGGTGAGGTTTGGCGCGATGGAAGGACATGGGTAAACGGCGAGACATTTGACGGAGTTACTAATTATTCATTGCGCGGATTAATATTAGATTATTGCATGACAGAATTCTTGGATGCTGAGGACTATCTGTATGAAGCGAATGCTTTACGCGAATCACTGGGAGATGCTGCATACTGTATGGTGAATTTACTTGGATCACACGATACCACAAGATTGTTAACCATTTTTGACGAGGACGTTAATAGAGCTTTACTTGCGTGGGTATTGCTTCTAACTGAAGTTGGAATTCCTTTGATCTATTATGGAGACGAGGTTGGCATGTTGGGAAACAACGATCCTGACTGCAGAAGAACAATGATATGGGAAGAAAATAAAAAGAACACGAGAATATATAATACAATTCGCTCGCTTATATCACTTCGAGAAAATTCCAAGGCACTTACTAACGGTACATTCGAGTCTCTTTTTTCTTTTGTTGGGGTTGCTGCATATAAAAGACATTACCAAGACGAGGAAATTATTGTTGTCATGAACGCTCGAGAAGATGTACACAACATTAGGATACCCGTTCGTTCAACAAGAACCACATATTATGATTATCCCAGCAAAAATGTTGTAAATGTAAAAGACGGTGAAATTCTTTTCAGTTATTTGCCTGCTCGTGATTTCAAGATTTTCACTTCCAAGATTGTCTGAGAATCTAGTCCTGGATTCTATTAATTTCCAAAACCCTTTTCTTGATCATTTTCTAAAAACCAAAATGGTTCTGGATTGATTTTTCTTTTAAAGTATAATACTTACGTAAATCAGAATATACGCAAGTATTAGAAAGAGTAAAAACCAGTCCAAAAATAATCAAAAATGAGCGAAAAAGACACCAAATTACCTGCCGAAATCACTTCTTTTCAGAACTTTGATCCTGGATCCTTTGTGGTCAAGGCAATAAAAAACGATCCCACTCTGCAGCCCTCAACCAAGCACCAATACATTAAAGCGATCGAAAACTATCTGGCAACAGGCAGTAGTATGACAGATCCTTCAGCGCTGGCTGATTACGCGGCCACAATTGGTGGATCCACGCGCTCATTCCTAGCTGCAGCTGTTACCCGGATGGCCCAGGAGTTGGAATACCTGGCCAAAGGCAGCGCAACTCCGAATAATATCGACATCATCCAGGCGGCGGTCTTTCGTGCCCAGTCACTTCAAAGAATCATCAAAACCAAACAACGAAAAGGAGAAAAAGCCCACACCTGGCTGACGCGGGTTGAAGCTGAAGAATTGTTGGTTGCTTGTGGGCGAAGAACTTCAGGGAAAGAAGAGTTCAAGATCTACGCGATGCGTGACAGGTTAGCCATTGGCTTGATGATGGCAGCTGGTCTCCGTAGAGAAGAAGCAACTAACCTCAAATTCACAGACATAATCAAGCAAGATGAGCGATATGTACTAAATGTTTCAGGAAAAGGCGCCAAGGACCGAATTATACCCATCAGCAAGCGACTGGCTGATGCAATAGTCGATTGGCAGTTTCTTGTTGGTCCAAACAGGTACGTCTTGCGAAGCGTGGGCAGAAATAAAGAACCCGGTGACAGCATCAGCACTACGGGGTTATATAATATTGTCCAGAAGCGGGGAAATATGATCGGAAAGCCCGGGTTGCAGCCACATGATCTCAGGCGCACTTACGCAGAACTCGGTCGAAGGGCTGGTGTATCAATCGAGCAGATCAGTTCGCTCCTGGGCCACGCTACAATCAAAACCACACAGGATTATCTAAATATTGAGCTGGATCTTGAAACTACAATCAGCGACTTTGTGCCTTTCTAAAACTGGAACATTATCTCTATCAAAGTTTCAGCTATTAGTTGCCCGTCAGGATTCGAACCTGCGAACTGGCGGATAAAAGCTAATAATCAATTCGGCTACATCTTACTTCTTGAAGGTTAATCGTTTCCCTAATCCCAACAACTAAGAATAGGAAACCGGCCTGAACGGTGAAATGCGTTCAAAATCTTTGTAACTATTATCGGTTACAGGTTTAACGGTTTTTCGTAAGATTATTTTTTACAGAACGTGTCTATTTGAATTGATTCTTAAAAGATGCTAGAAATCAAATATCAAAAATTTCGCCAGATCGCTTGGTCCATTTCCAGGCAGAAGCACAGTTCTCAAAACCGTGATTTCTCAAGTCTTCAATTCTGCCTTCTCCTTCAAGCTCCTTATAGCGTTTGCCACCTTCTATGTCACCATCATGTTCTTCATACAAAGTCACTACACGTCCTTTACTAAATCTGTACTCTATAGATGATAAACAGTCCTTAAAACCCTCCTCATGAAGACTGTGTATCTCTCCCATGGCATATTGTCCAAGGTTTATTACTAGATAACGCTTGTCTTTCGTGCCATGATGGTTAAATTCCCTATCCTCATAAAGCCTCATCTGATCCCAAGAACCTTGTAGGAAATCCATATTTGCCCTCCTATAATTTTGTATTTCTACTATATGCTATTATAAATATACATTAAAGGAGGTCAAAATGAAACTAGCCGGATTCTATCAGCCTGATTCAAAAGAAATTGAGTCATTTGATTCCGAATTAATTGAACCTAGGAGGCTAACTGAAAGAGAAATCGAAAATTTCCAAGAAAACTCTAGACCAATATCACCCGAGAAATTAGTTACTGAAACTGACTTGGCGAAATTGTCAGGGGAGAAAATAGGATTTGTGGATCACGTTTGTTATTCTTTTGAGCCAGGGGATTTCACTGTGGGTGATGAATCTGACTTCATCCTATCCTTTCCAACAGAAGCTGGTAAATATACATTGGTGAAGACTAGCGCAGCAACTGTTAGTGCAACAGGGGAGGGGGTTCGTTATGAGATTTCGGTCCCTGCCCTAGTTATAGGATTGACATTTAAGGCTGTCAACGGATTGTTTGTTGCCGACAAGACTAGTTCTGTATGGAACCAAATACTATCAATATTTAAAGTATTTATCACAATTGGTACCAAAGCATTAATCACCTGGAAACCACAACTTGCAGTGCTTATGGGCCTCTTTGGAAGTATTGATGAAAATCAACGTCCTAGACTTCCTTGGACCAGAGCTAAAGAGCGGATAGAGATATTTGGGTATGATGTTAATGGCTATCCAGTCGAAGAATATGAACTGTATAGGTTCCTCCCTGAGCATATACAACCTGATAAATTCAGAAAAGGGATACCTGTTGACCCCAGGGTTACGAAAATTAAACTCGCGTTTGCCGACACGAATTTGGATGATAACGACGGGCATGGAAGATTAGACATTGGGCTTCTTAGAAGAACCTAGTGAATTCAGT
Source organism: uncultured Anaerolineales bacterium (assembly GCA_964532455.1). Lineage (GTDB taxonomy): Bacteria > Chloroflexota > Anaerolineae > Anaerolineales > UBA11858 > B10-G9. The sequence continues at coordinate 8,495 of CAZHHT010000057.1, read as the reverse complement.
TGATCTACTCTGTTACCCGGTAAGCAAATAGTAACGATTTAATGATTTTCATATAAAACCTCTTTTCCTTATATTTACGATAACTAGTCCTATAGCAATATATTTGTCGAGACTTTTCACCATGTTTTTCTGCGCACGGGTCCTTATTCAACACAATCAAGATACTCTATCGGGTCGTTGTGGTCATCCAGGGTTCCCCCATTGATGATCCATACTGATATGTGTGTATGTGGAAGTCCCGACTTACCCGTATTTCCCTTGAATAAGGAGCAGAAATCATGAAATCCAAAAAACTGTTCATCTTGGTGGTACTTTTGATCCTCATTATTACATGCGGTTTTGGTGTTTATCGTGTTTATTGGTGTGTCCTCCAAGGAAAATGTCCTAAAAAAATATCCGAAGAAAGGGATAACATCAAACTCACAATATGGTCTCCAAAGGGTAGATATGAAGAGGATGAAACAGTTATCATTCACGTCTCGATCAAGAATAAAAGAAGAGAAGAGGCCCGATTATTTCCATCAGAAAGACAAGCAGCCCTGGAAGTGACCTATAACACAAATAAAGGTTTTGTTAATTGGCATGAGGACCATCCTGAAATCGCCAACAACACCATCATCCTTGACCCTGGTGATGTATATGAACTAGAATTCCGCATTCCCCCGGAAGAGCAACTTGAAAACGAAGGTGGAAGATTATGCGCCAAAATCCTGGTTAATTACCCAGGAGGCCAGGGAGGTTACGGAATTAGCACATGTCTTTCCTACAATACCTCGATGCATTGAGGATCGTTACCGGCTTTGTGCCATTCTAAAGCAGGGTTAGCATTCCCAGATATGCACCGGAACTGCACCGTAAATTCAGGTAGGGAAGTTCAATAAGTAACCTTATCGTTGTGAGAGAACGTGAGAAATGTAAATACCAATTTGGTTTTGCTAACTACACTTATCAAAAAGAATTAGAACGATTGCAGGTGATGGGATTCCTTTATCTTTGCCTTGTACAAAAGCCTGGTCCACTCTTTTCTTTACCAGATCTTCAGTAACTTCTTCATCATAATTAAAATATATCAGTGAAATTCCGCTTTTCTTGCACAACTTTAGTTTCCTGGCGTCCCGTTCTTGATTTCTTTTATACCCCTCCTCTCCCCCAAAGAAATCAACCGGTTCAAAATGCTGCTTCCCCTGGTATTCAATAGCAAGCTTTCTCTCCGGGATAAAGATGTCAAGGCGCTGCAAACCCAGCCAGCCGGGGCTTGCCTGATGAATGACCTCTTCGTCTGGGTATAAGCCGCGGACCATATTCAGCAGTTCAATTTCAGAGATCCACCCCTCCCCTATCCTGGGAAGACCATGTTTCTCGCGCAATCGGTTTTCCGCCTCCCGCAATACTTCATCCACGGTCTCTTCAAAGGGGTTGCCAATAAGATATTTGCCGTCGGTTTTTCTGTTTGTGTTGATCTCGTAAAAGAGTTTCATGCCTATCCGATGAGCCCTTCCCGTGTATTCGATTTTCTTTCCAACGTGGATGGAGTCCCCCGTGGTTTCTTTCATCGAACGTATTGTTGTAAAGTCGTTTTCGTTTTTCCATTTCCCCCTGAAGTATCTCCAGTCCTTGTGTCGGTAAGCTTCAATTACTCCCAGGTGAAGCCCCTTGTCCAACACCTTTCTCCTATAGAAGTCTGGTGAATATTCGATCCACAACCCTTGATATTGCGGATCTACTTCATATTCATATACATTGCAATGCTTGACCTGGTCTGGGAAAGCTTTGAAAAGCCGTCCCGATGGAACAGCGTCGTACGTATCAGAGAAAGAATTGATTGACACTTCCGATTTGTCTCTTTCCCATTTTCCGTCCAAATAGCTTATTTGGTTATTCCAGTCATTCTTCCTCTCTTCTATCTTCTCCTCCATAGTGGGTGAATTCTCTATCAGAATATCGATCGGCGTCTGCCTACCTGCGCCCTCGAGATCCGCTAGAGCCTCATCTATACAGGATTTATATTCATCAAGATTGGATACGATAAGTTCGCTTTGGGATGATTCGGGTTTGAAATACAGCAGGTCTCTTCCTTCAAGCGGGTAATTTGCTATCCTTTTGAGATAGATCAGCTCTGGAGTAAGTTTTCCAAAAGGTTTTTCTCCGAGCCATTCATAGTATGCCTCAATGGCAGCCACGTATTCCTTTTCCAGGATATGTCTTTTTATTTGGCCAACTACAGGAACTGGCTCTTTCGCCTTGACCCTACCGGGAACGAGCTTTTGTACAACTACATCAAGCGATTCAACCAATCCTGAGCTGATCAGCTTCTTGAGCGTTGCTTGGTGGTCTCGCATCACCGGGATCTGGTAAGTTGACCGAAGATACTTGGAAATTTCCTCCAGGGATTTACCAGTTTCCTCTTGGAGTCGTTCCGCTGCTTTATTAACTCTCTTTTTGAAAGCTCCCGAAGCGTGAACGTAGTCAAAGGTTCCGCCTGAATTGCAATAAACGGCCAAATATTGAATGTCTGCGCCATACAGTGTTCTTTTGGGCAGCTTAAGTGCTAACCGATACAGGTGGAACATCAGATCGAGCTGGTCCTTGGTCAGGGTTACGGTATGCCACTGATTTTTTCCGTCCTCAGCGATCTCATGTTCATACGCAAACTCGGCAAGCTCCAGAGCCTGGGGGTAGAACTTGCTTCGTTTTGATGAACCAAAATGGATTTTATAAACTTTCATGGAATATGTGGTTGCCTCCCTTCCCTTACTTATCGGTTCTCCGCGTTATCTCAATCTTCTCTAGAAAACAAATCAAGTAATGAGTTTTCATTTTTTGAAAAATCCTTTTCGTCTGAATACCATTCCTCCAAATACTCGTCTAGATAAGCCAGGTGCCGGAGATTGCTCCCGTCTATGTCCATTATGTAGATTCTAAATGGTTCGGAATGATTTGTCTTCCATAAGAATATGAGTTCGGATCCATCGTCGCTGAAGCCCTTAGGAACCATTCTGCCTCTTAGTAAATGTTCTCTTTTCGTTCCATCCGCGCCCATGATATAAACATTATGTTGTGTCTTCTTAAATATCTCTAAAAAGCCTCCCCATTCAATCTCAACGTAGATAATATGCTCGCCATCAGGAGTATAGACAAAGGGGCCGTTGTAATCACCTCCGTTGGTTAAATACCTTATGAACCGACCATTGTTGTCCAACAGACACAGTTGAATTCCATTAAAATCGTCAAGCCTTGTGGCGGACACAAGAATATTTTCCCCATCTGGAGAATAGCTGTGCTGCCCAATATTATGTAAATTAGATTCCAGGATTCTGAGATTATTCCCATCAAAATCGACAGTTCCAAATCCTACATGGAAAGGATCGGGCCAATTAATATCAAAGGAGACCAAATCGTTTTTAGGAGAATAACTTGGGTGCTGTAATAGGATGTCGCTCATGTCGACATCCCAACCAGACAGCTTGATCTCTTCGTTCGTGTGCAAATCGTTTATGTATACTCCGGATGTGCCTAAATACGTTTCTTCTTCCTTACTATCTATCCGTGTATAAACTATATGTCTGTTATCTGGCAGAAGAATAATTCCATTATGCTTTTGATCTCTTGGCAGCACATATCGTTCATTGACTCCCTGGTCAAGACTAAAAATGGAAACCACATTCTCATAATTGACTGTCCACTTCTCCAAGTATATGGTGTTGTCCCGCAAATCCTGATCTAACTGTTGGGGATCGGTTATGGTCATAATGTTAGGTTGTTGGGGGCTGGCTACAAAAGAGCAGCCAAAAAGGCTGGTGGAAATTAGCAGCAATACCAGAGTCAAAATATTCTTTTTCACTTCAGTAAACACTCCTGTCAAGCTTGGGTCGTTTCCTGTAGTTTACTGGCTCAGAAGGATGTTCTCAAATAGAATTAAACAATTATTGTCATCCCTTTGTTGTTTCAGAAACCCCCCTTCCCTAAATTCGTATGCAGAATAGTAGGTATTGATACCATCTGCATCCGTCATCGTATATGAGTTGGTGCTGATATACATCCATGTATTAAAGTCCCACAAAGGGATGAATCCTTCTTCTTCGGTAAAGATAAATGTATATTCCACTTCTTCAGAAATAGTTTTTTGATCTTCTCCAAAATAACAATTGTCTCCAAATATCTCTGCATTCGTTCTGTACAGATGTGTGCCGCAGTTTGCTCTCTCTTCTTTCGTTAGAGAATCGTGATCACATCCGTTTGAGTCTGGCGGCGAAAATATATTGCACGAAAGCAAAACAAATAAGCCCAACATTAAGAATGGCCATTTTTTCATGTGTTAAATCCTTTGAGAAGATAGATCATGTAAAAAAGTTTATCAATAACCATACCGTTGCTACGGAAATAATGGTCGCGGAAATAATCGCTCCCCTGGGTATCTTTTTGTATGGGATATCTAAGGAAATCAGTTTTTCCTTTATGTATTCATAGATCTGTGCGTCATTCACATCCCTAAGCGGAATGATCGCAAAGGAGGTCATTGACATAAAGATAAGCAGGTATTGATTGTCTTCCTTCCAGGCTTGCAGTTGGTCCCAGTCGCGCCTCATATTGGGTATTTTTGCATATCCCCCCAAAAAGGTACATTCCAAGGCTAAGTAATTTCAGGAGCCAACTCTGGCCGGGACAATAATTCCTGTACAATTTCGTCAATATCAATGGGTTGAAACGATTTAGTGAACTCATAGCGACCGTAAAAATTGATGTGCTGCCAGGCTACCGGTGAAACCTTAGCAAGTGGCCCGGCAGCCAGAGAGCTCCCATCTTCTGCCTGGCGGCGTAGAACATTGGATAAGATCAGTGCGTTGTAATAGATAATACAGTTAGTAATGAGACGACCACAGTCATTCCAAATTTGCTGTTCACCCTCTGTTTTGAACCGCAATCTACCAAAGTTGGCATAAGAAACGGCCTTATGAAGTTTATGATAACTTTCACCCTGGTTCAATGCATGCTGCACATTACGGCGAAGAGATAGAGAATCAATGTAGTCAAGCAGATAAAGGCTGCGAAAAATATTATCATACTCCCACAAAGCCCGTTTGGTTCTGTTCTTGCGAGCATAGGAACTGAGCTTGCCGATCACAATGGATTGCGTAGTTGTCTTCAAGGCGAGAGAGACAACAATCCGTTGGATATTATCCCATTCCTCGATAATTAGTTTTTTGTTGATCTTGCGAATCGGATGGAGCAGCCATTCAGGATCATACTGGCTGGGATGCATAAAACCGTAAAGTGCCTTGTTCGCTTTGTTGTATATATCTCGGTAGCGCGGAGCAAACCGGTAGCCAAAGAAATTCAATATACCAAAGTTTACCTCATTGGTACCATGCGCATCTGTGGAGTGCACATCTGGCTGAAAGTCGGTCAGGTTATTGTAGAGCAAATCAAAAACATAATGGCTCTCGTGTTCATTGGCCCCAATAATTTTGGCGTTAATCGGGATATGATTTGCGATCAATGTGTAAGCCACAATTCCTTTCATCACGCCGAAGTATTTAGGGGAATACCGGGCATTGATGGTATGTAGCAGAGTCTCGAATTTCTGGCCATCACTGCTGGAGTGAATGACGCCTCCCAGATTGTATTGCTGGAATATAGGTAATTGGGCAATCGCGTTGGCTACAGAAGCGTTCGCTTTCTGCAGGGTTTCCAGGCGAATAAAGTTGTTGGATGTGGTTATCAATGATTGGTATCCGATATCAGAAGTCTGAGCCATGCGCCCTAATCCCATATTGGTTCCCCAGGCAAGAATACATGCTGTCAATGTGCGATGGTCTGCTTTTCGTCTAGCGTAACGATGAAGCACATGGGTAAACTCAGACAAAAATTGGCACTGGCGATTGACAAAATGAAATACCGCATGGATATCAACCTGTTTCAGGGACTCGAAAAAGGAGTCGTTCATGACGCTGTCTGCGCGTGAATAAGGCAGGCGCCAATGACCACTTTTTTTGATCTCAAAGTGTTCATTCTCTCCAGAGGTTATTCGCTGATTAACATGCATAAGCCGCATCTCCAGCAAGTTGCTGAGATCCATGAGGTGTTCCTCCACCGCTTGTGTGAGAATTGGCAGCCCTACCTTGTCGATCAGCTTGTCCTTTTCTCGCCATTGGTTATCACTCAGTAAATCATCTTCAAAGCTTCGAAAACGAACACTGTTCTGGCAAAAGATATCGCCTGACTGCAGCTCGTTCCGGAGACTGCGATAAACGAGAAATTCATAGCGGTCCACCAAGAGCTGTTTTTCGCCCTGGGGTGTTATAGTATACAGATAGCGGGTGCTTGTATCAGGAATAAATTGACGGGGAATCTTGTCCGCTTTGTATTGTGTTAGCGGTTTCTCTTGTTGAAGGGCAGTTTTCAGGAAATTCAGTGACGGTACCAGGGGGTTATTAGGATTTGCGGTCTCGAAATCCAGTATCCGGAGGATTGGCCGTAAACGCAACTTAAATCGATTGGATATCTGGCCTATATACTCCCACTGGAATAGTTTTTCGTCCCACTGCGCAGTTTGTAATATATGGTTAGCCACTTTCTCCATGCTCTCCCGCTGGATAATGGCAAACGCCCTGGCACGCACTTCCCCAAACGGCGTTGCGGCAGCAATCGATTCGTCTGTAAATAGCTTGAGGACTTGCCCGGCTTTGTGCAGCTGGCGGGTATGCTCAAGGCGACACTCATATACACGCTCCCGAGCAGCGCTTTTTGCTTCATCGAGAAGCTGCCTGACCCGGTACATGAAACAATTAATCAGGTTGTCGTGAAGTCTTTGATAGCGGTGATAGACAAAACACAGCAAGTAGATGTATGCCAGATTCTTCTCAAGCTGGCTCATTTGGAAGACGGAATAATAGTTGATCATCGAAGCATAATAATTGATGCTTTCATTGGAAATTTCCAGCTGGGGCAAGACGTGTTGGGCCACAGTGTACAGGCGTTTGATCTGTTCGCCGCGCTGGATCTCTTTGTTTATTTCTTTATTGCTAAAATCCTTTGGCTCACGTTTTAACCGGGTAATCTCATATAAACCGTGAGGGTTATCCAGCAGGTTGTTTAGAGCAGCAACATCGTCTGCAGTCAGTTGTGACGAAGCTATAGCAACCAGGCGTTCTTTTTCGCGCTGTAAAACATCTCCAATCATTTCTTGGATCAAAGTATAGCCGGGCATAACTATATGCTCCCTGGTCAAATATGCCAGCAATTCGCGGAAAATATAGATCGGACGACTGCTGATGCGAGCTAGCTGCTGTGCTTTGCTCCGCAGCAGTCCCCATTCCTCTTCACCACATGAACGATAGTTAAACAACTCCAAAATTAGGCGCTGCTGCCTGAGGCGTGTAACTTTACTAATCGCTAAATCGCGAAGAGCATAGCCAGGAAAATAGGTGCTTTTCACATAGTTAGCATCTGCGGCCACCTGCTCCTGATCGAAAACGAAAAACTGTTGTCGGGCCTTGAAATAACCGAGCTGCAGGATGTAATAGATGTAAGATTTATGACCGTGTAATTGTGATAGCAGCGCTTTTTCCGGTGGTAAGAGTGAAAAATAGAACGCCCGGTCTTCGTCGTCGAAAACAGGTAGGCCAAAAACCGCTTCTATTTCATCTGCCTCCAGGATCTTCAATCGCTTTGTCGCATCTTTTTTGGTGGTTTCTTCAGTCATAAGCACCAGCCCTCCAGACATATCGATTTTTTCAATTTATTGGATGGTTTTAACGCATTCAATAATCTGATCACAACGGGAAGATCAGATTATTGGCACCAGAAATTCACCCGGACGTCGATGATTATATTTTAGCTTGAGGTTTGCTTCTCAGTTGGAATTGGAAACCAGGGTAGAATAATAATGATATGTTCATTATGCCAAGGGTTGGCTTATCTAGGAATATAAATACAGAACCGTATGTTTCAGGAGTGTTTTCACTGTCTATTCAAGAGGAATAGCTATCGAAATACAGGTTTTGACTTCTCTGGAATATACCTTTTTGGGGGGATATGCAAAAATACCCTTTATGTGTTCTCTCATTTCAGCCCAGCTTTTTGTCCCCCCTATTTCAGCATTAGCCAACCTTCTTGCTTCCTCTTCATGCTTTTCTAATAAATGATATAGCTCGCTCAAATCCGGTTCATGAAAATCAGGATTGTCTAAGCCCTTTGGTGGGTCGATATCTGGTTTGCTTGAAAACATCATGTTGGTTTGCTCCTCCTTCTAATTCTTGCTAGGTTCCAAGCATTATCGCTTTACTTAGAGTCCCCTTTTTGAATATTATCAGTAACACCTCTACCAACAATATATGGCATTAAGCAGAAAAGGTGGTCCTTGGTTTAGCCTATTGAGTTTACAATAATCCTCTACCTCGATGGAAGGGATAGCGATATGTGTTTATATGTAAGGCTGTTATGTTTTGCTTCAGACGGAAATGGAAAGCTGGTCATCCCATGATAGTATAAAAACG
>CAZHHT010000056.1:0-17366 GCA_964532455.1 uncultured Anaerolineales bacterium | reverse complement strand
AAATTAGTATTGAATTAATCATCTGCCGTAATGTTATCTGGAAAGATAATGGTAAAATTTATCTTATAAACTTGAACTCAGACAGATTAATTAATTCTTTTTAGCGGGGAGGAGAAAAGAGATGTTTGAAGAGAATACATCTGAACTCAGAGAAGAAGATATCTGGACTGTAAAAGAAGGTGAAAAACGAACTGTTAGAATAACTCATATCTTCATAACCATACTATTAATCACCATTGGGTTTGTTGTTGGTGCTTTCGGAAGCGTCAGTTTTCCCCTTGGATTTGGGGTCAATTTTTTCTGGACAGGTATCGTTGTTCAGCAGATTGGTTCAATCTGGTTTGGAGCCTGGGGTGTGATTGCGGGAGCAATATTCCCGTTCTTCTCCAATTCGATGGTCGGTACACCTTTTTATGTTTCCCTGGCATATTTGCCGGCAAATGCAATTCAAACCTTCCTTCCTGCCTGGGTCTTCCGCCGCTTTAAACTGGATCCCCGCATGAAGTCAGGAAAAGATGGTTTATACTTGTTTTTGGCCATGGTTGTCTCCAGTATTATCGGTTCATTATGGTCCGTGTTGGTTGTATTGAAGGGTTATGACCTGCTTCCTCCCGGCTCTGTACCTCTTTACATCTGGGGTTGGTTTGGGGGCAATGTAATTGCCGGCGTAGTCTTCAACTTTATCCTGCTCAAGGCGTTGTCAGAGATTGTTATCCGCACTAAAGCCTTTGTGAAAAGATGGTGGGCGTAAATACCTGGATTTGATTAGATACATGAAGCTCCGTGGGGGTAAATACTCCACGGAGCTTTATATTGGACAAAATATTTATGAACAAAACTTTATTGGGCTATGTGCCAAATGAATCTCCGATTTAAGCTATTCATCCTTTCGTGAAATTATTTTTTATGATGATTGTCATTTTATTCCCCATGTTTGTATCGGTACCGGATTGGAATATTGGCTTGATGATCGCAATTATTAGCTTGCTGGGTTATGAACCCGGTATTTCTGATCTTCTCCTCAGCCGTAAGATCAACCAGAAAATGCCAGAAAGCATCAGTACCAGCAGGTAATCTACCACTGGAATCCAGGTAATTTGGTGGATATTTACAAGACCGCGCCCACTGTATACCACTAACGCAAGTCCGATATATGTGCCTAAGATAGTCCAGCGGAGCCATTTCTTGAGCTTAAGCCCATGCATCTGTGTAATTACCAGGATTCCTCCAAATCCGAAAGCGAACATGGGCCACATCTCTCCACCCTGCATCACGGCTACCAGGGCACCATGAACGAGTACTATCGCTTCCTGCACAAAAGTCCACCAGCGATTGACATGAATGCGGGTGAAAAACAAGCTGCCCTGAAGCAGCAGCAGGAACATGTAGAAGAAACCTATTAGATGACCGCTGGATGCAATTGTGGGGTGATACCAGAATGTATACACTGTTGCCCAGGCAAAGAAGTAACCGTGATATTTTCGAGCAAAGCGGATGATCTCTTTTGAGAGGGGGAGGGGTTTCCCGAAAAACATGCCGCGTCGTTGATTTTCCATGATAAGAACCCAGACTAATAAGACGACAACTGAGGCCTGGGAGCTCCAGATTGAAACATCCTGGGCTAATCCGTCATACCATAAATGGGTTTGCAGCACCCTGAGCAAGATGAAGAAAGCATTCACGCCCAGAGTAAGGTAATTGATTGTATGGAGCTGAGTGGAATATTTTTTAACCCTGGTTTGGGCATAATAAATCAAACTCCAAAATGAAATTTGATGCAGTAAATATAAACCCCAGGCGGTTGCTCTGCTCCAAAATGTTGGAGAAGGCAATTTCCAGTAATACCAGGAAGCACCGAGATCCGGGGATAATTCGATTTTATCCAGCCTTGGGCCTAACCACCAGATAAGTAAAATAAAAAATAAACTTACCACTACTCCTATCAATAAGGCTCTAATATCAGCGCGGGTAATTTTTTCTTTCGACGAAGCAATTGATGCCACCGTTAATCCCTCTTTTTTTGTCATTGTTAAGTCCCTAAATTAGTTCTGGTAAAAATTGATCCAGCTGTTTGTATTGGAATTGATAGCCAGCATCGAGAAGACGATTGGGCATAACTTTCCTCCCATCGAGAGCCAGCGTTGCTGATTCGCCAAGTGTGATCTTTAATAAAAAATCAGGAATTGGAAACCAGGCAGGTTTGCCCATTACTTTACCGAGCAGCTGGGAAAAGTCCCTATTATTCACAGGATTCGGGGATGTCAAATTAAACACACCCTGTGTATGGCGATTATCTAATAAATGGCGGATAGCAGCTACTACATCATTAATTGATATCCAGGATAAATATTGTTCACCATCGCTAATTTGTCCACCCAGATAGAATTGGAAGGGCAATTTTAACAAGTGAAATATCCCGCCAGTGGGACTGAAAACAAGCCCAATTCTGATAATCACTCGCCTGGTATCTAATTCTTCGATCATGGCGGTTGATGCTTCCCAGAGTTGACAAACCTCTGCCAGGAAATCATTTCCAGCGGGTGTGGATTCATCGGCAAACTCAGCTCCGTTATTGCCATAATAGCCAATTGCTGACGCTTGAATAAAAACTTCTGGTTCTTCTTTCGCAGATTGGACGGCTTCCGTCAGGGCTTTTCCCACTTTAAGACGGCTTTTTATGATATCTGCCTTGCGTTTTGTTGTCCAGCGCATCCCAAAGGGAGTGGATCCCGCAATACTGGCACCGGCCAAGTTTATCACCGCATCAGATCCAGATATCTCCTTGCCCAGATTTATCGGATCCCACCCAATTACTTCTGCCTGTGGGAATTGCGCTTTGGTTTGGTTCTGGTTTCTACTGATAATTACAACCTGATGTTGATCTGTTAATAAATCAATTGACAATGCACTTCCGATTAAACCGCTTCCGCCAGCAATCACCACTTTCATCTTAATAACCTATTGATTCTTGATGGTTGATAATGTTGGTTAACCAATCGGCAATTGGCTGACAATCATGACCGAGATTTTCATTAATTGCTTGACGAAAGGCTTGGAGATATTGCCCAAGGTTGTCCACATCATATAGGTTCTTAAGCAGCCCGGATATCCAATCCAGGTCAAACCTGAGCAGATTTAGGTCGCCAAATGATAAGGCGGCAATGATACCCTCGAGAAAAAAGTTGTTAATCTCATTACTTTGAGATGGCGAAAGTGTTTTTCCCTGAGAATCTTTAATGGTATTTACCATCTGCAAAGCAAGACTGTTTTTATTGCTTTCAAGAGCCCTCTTTGTATTTTCTAGCGAATTTGGAGCTGTTGGAATTAGTTGTTCGTTCTCTGAATTAAAAATCAGATCATTTACTTTAGGAATAACGTTATCGAGTGTTTTCCCTAAATAATAAGCTGGGATCAACTCTGGGAGATTGCCTATTTGGTTAAATATCCAACCACCAAATGCAACTGGGACCTGATAATCATTCAGAATCTTAACAGAATCGAGCAATTTTGCAGCGGAGGTGAGGCGTGATGCAATCATGATAACAAGCCTGGGAGCTGTATCCTCTATTGTTTCAATAAATCGTGCAATTGGAACATTTCCCCCCAGATAAATGACATCAAAGCCTTGAAATTTTAGCAATAAGGTAAGCATCAGGGCGGAAATTGTATGGGTTTCACCTTCTGGGCACCCTAGCAGGATCCGTTCAGTGTGGATTGGTTTTGGGGCAGATGAAATTAGAGTCTGAAGTTTTCGCGAAGCCAACTCAGATGTAAAATGCTCTTGGTGAACGGATGCGTTTCCCTGGTACCACATCTCGCCAATCTGATTTAAAGCTGGGTAAATCAAATCGTAACAAACTATCTCAAGCGGGAACTGGGCAAAAGCTCTGATTAAGACCTGGTCAGCTGATCCTTCGTCGTATCGCATACAAGCCTCAATCCATTCTTGTTGCAAATCTGCCAGGGTATGTTTCTCTCCTGCACTGCTGGATGCAAAATCTTTTTTGTCAATCAGCGTATTTTTATTTTCGAGGGGATTAATTCCCAGGGATTCGGTTTCTCGCCAGAGATCAACTGCCTGACTGATTCGCATTCCTTCCGCTAAACGACCTTGAAGCCATTTAATTATAGCTATATCATAATCAGAAAATAATCGATGCCCACCCTGGGTCCTTTCAGGTTGGGGGAGTTGATAACGACGTTCCCAGGCTCGCAAAGTGTCGGCCTTAAGACCTGTTTCTCGGAGAACAAGATTCATATTGTAGCGTGGTATATTTGATATATCCATAGGTATTTCCCGGTTTCTGGCTAAAGTTTACTTCATTGTGCAGAAAATGTCAAGAATAACTAGATAAAAACTTGACAAATACTAGACAATCGTGTAAAGTAAGGCAGACTTTTCGTTTTTGGATTTTGCAGAGAAGCGAAATTTGTAATACTTGTATAGCTTAATTACTCAGGTGATATAAAAATAAAAAGGATTAGATTATGAAAAAAATATCTGCTTATCAACTTATTACAATTTTAGCAACCCTGGTTACCATCACAGTGAATGCTTTAGCGAACAGCTTGCCGCTTAATGGTTTATCGACAGGAGAGATTTCTGATCGCTTTGAGATCTACTTTGTTCCTGCTGGGTATGTCTTTTCAATCTGGGGTTTAATTTATCTGGGGCTCATTGTTTACACGGTTTATCAGGCGCTGCCAGCGCAAAAAGATAATCAAGCCTTAAAAAGAATTGCGCCTGCGTACTGGTTGGGCAGCCTGGCGAATTCCATCTGGATATTCTTGTGGCATTTTGAAGTGTTTCCATTAACGCTGATTGTCATGCTGGGTATATTGGCCTCCCTGTTATATATTTATCTCCAATTAAAAAATTCTGAAGATTCCCAGAAATGGTTAGTGAAACTTCCCTTCAGTATTTACTTAGGATGGATTACAGTGGCTACGGTTGCAAACACTTCCCAATTCCTGTTTTATTTCAACTGGGGAGGATGGGGGATTACCGGCGCGGTTTGGGCGGTAATCATGATTGCTGTTGCCTCTTTGCTTAGCTTGCTGATGATTTGGCGCGAGAATGATACGCCTTATCTACTGGTATTAGTCTGGGCTTTTATTGGTATCACGGTCAGTCAGGCGCCGACAGCCATCGTTACTACTGCGGCCTGGACTGCCGTAGCTGTTTTAGCGGTTGGGGTGTTAATTACATTAATCAAGCATAGAAAAGTGTATTAATGCTGAAGGAGTATAAAGATGACTATAAAAATTGTGACCGATTCCACTTGTGATTTGCCACAAGATGTCATTCGGGATCTGGATATTACTGTTGTTCCGCTTTATATAAATATTGGAGATCAGGGATTTCTGGACGGCGTGGATATCAGCCGTAAGGAGTTTTACATAAATTTGCCGGGTTATCCTTCTCATCCCACTACTAGTACTCCGGGGCCAGGAGCTTTTATCCGGGCTTTTGATGAACTTGCTGATAGGAAAGTAGATGAGATCCTATCCATTCACATCTCAGAAGAACTCAGCGCAACGGTTAATGTAGCGCGGATTGTCGCTCTGGAATATCAAAGAATACCTGTGACGATCCGAGACTCCGGTCAACTCAGTCTGGGTACAGGATTCCAGGTTGAGCTGGCGGCCAAAATGGCGAAAAAGGGGAAATCGATCCAAGAAATCCTGGCTGCATTGGACGATCTGAAAGCTAGAACCTTTGTTACCGCCGGATTGGATACCCTGGAATTTCTCCGACGAAGTGGACGGATGAACAGGTTTATGACCGGGATTGGCAGTCTGCTGCAATTAAAACCGATTCTGACTATGAAAAATGGCATACCAGGATCTGAGCGTGTACGAACGATCATCAGAGCAGAACAGCGAATGCTGGACCTTTTAGAAGAGCACTTACCAATTGAACGTTTTGCGCTTCTTCATACCAATGCCCAGAACAAAGCCCAAAAATTCCTGCAAAAAATATCCCACTTGATCCCCAAAGGGAAAGTATATTCGATGGATATCACTCCTGTGATTGGGGTCCATATCGGTCCCGGGGCAGTTGGTTTTGCGAGTGTCTCGAAGAAAACGAAATAGATTTTATTTTAAATAGCATTATGGAAGGAAAATCATTATGAAAAACGAAAATATACGCTCACTACTTGGAATTCTCCTAATTGTGATTATTGGTGCTGGTGTAGCTCTGGCGGGAAGCCAGAATGGATTCCGGATGGGGGATGTACCGATATATGCTCTAGGTGTTGGGCTGGCTTTTGTCATCCAATGGTTGGTTTTTATCCATGCTTATCTGAATCAAACTGAAAAGTTTTTTGATCTGACTGGCAGCCTTACCTATATCACGGTAACGATACTTGCCCTTCTGCTGAGCCCGGTTAAGGATGCCAGGTCAATGCTGCTTGCTGGATTGGTTTTAGTCTGGGCAGCGCGCCTGGGATCGTTTTTATTCCAGCGTATCAAGGCTGCAGGAGAAGATCGGCGATTCAGAGAACTTAAAACCTCCTTTTCCCGTTTTTTATTAACCTGGACCCTTCAGGGTTTATGGGTTACCTTTTCACTCGCCGCAGCTCTGGCAGCAATTACCTCTTTGAAGCGGGTTGAGTTTGGTCTTTTTGGAGTGATTGGCTTGCTGATCTGGTTGGTGGGTTTTGGTTTAGAATCAATTGCGGATAGCCAAAAAAGCAAGTTTAAGGCAGATTCAGCTAATGAAGGAAAATTCATCCAGACCGGATTATGGTCCTGGTCCCGCCATCCGAATTATTTTGGTGAAATTGTGCTTTGGATCGGCGTAGCGATCATTGCTTTGCCCGTACTTAGCGGCTGGCAGTGGGTGACAATGATCTCTCCTGTATTTGTGTTTTTCTTATTAACGCGAATCAGTGGTGTACCCATGCTGGAAAAACGCGCCGATGAAAAATGGGGCGGTCAGGAAGATTATGAAGCGTATAAGGTGAACACATCGATTCTGATTCCAATACCGCCTAAAGGAGATAAATAATGTTTTTACAGGTGTTGAAAATAATCGCATCAATTGCCACTATCATAACCGGAATAATTTCTGTTTTCTGGCCCATGAAGGTTCCGGGTTTCACAGGATTGGAACCCAATGGTGGCAGGGGCATCACTGAGATCAGAACCATATTAGGTGCTCTATTTGTTGGCTTGGGTGCGGCAGTGCTTTTTTACCGAAGTTCCGAAGCCTATATGATCCTTGGAATATCTTACCTGGCTATGGCATTGGTGCGGGGAGTTTCCATTCTGGTGGATAAGTCGGCTATATCCTCAAATATCATAAGTTTTGCTGTTGAGCTGATTTTTGGAATTTTGCTGGTTATATAAGGATCGAATATGAATATTGCGAAAGTGATTGCAGCGTTGGGCATTATAGCCATGACTACGGTATTGATTTTTGGATTTACTGTGGGTGATTTTGGATCAGATGGTGGCGAAATTGTCCAAAATCCATGGGGAATCGTTTCCCTGGTGGATTTGTATACCGGGTTTATCCTGTTTTCGGCTTGGATCATTTTCAGGGAGGGGTTAAATCTGCGCTCTATTATCTGGGTAATTTTAATGATGGTGCTTGGTTTTTTCACCGCCAGCCTGTATGCCTTGATCGCCCTGTACCAGAGCGGAGGGGATTGGCAGAAATTCTGGATGGGAAAACGGGCCAGTGAATAGAATTAAAGAGCTGCAAGAAGAACTGAAAACTGTATTCGCTGGCAGAGGGGTTAAAATTCTTGATGTTTTAGTGCCCCTGTTGATCTTTCTGGCGATCAATCCTTTTTTCGGTATGGTGCCTGCCTTAGGTGCAGCGATTGGATCAGCTGTTATTTTTTTCCTGATCCGCGTGTTTAAAAAAGATAATCTGTACTATGCCCTGAGTGGTTTATTGGCCGTTCTTATTGCTGCTGGTTTTGCACTGTTGAGTGATTCGGATGTAGGTTTTTTCATCCCGGGATTAATTTCTGGGGCAGTAACAGTACTGCTGTGTTTGTTGAGTATACTGATCAAGCGACCCCTGGCAGCGTTATCCAGCCATCTCACACGCCGCTGGCCGCTACCCTGGTACTGGCATCCTCGAGTACGTCCCGCCTATAGTGAAGTTACCCTTTTTTGGGGTGTGGGTTTTGCGGCGAGGCTTGGGCTGGAATATTGGTTATACCTTGAAGGAGCAGCAAATTCCCTTGGTTTGATCCGTACCCTTCTGGGCTGGCCGTATACAATATTAATCCTCATCATCAGCTATCTTTATGGGATCTGGCGTTTGAGGATTTTAGATGGCCCAAGTGTTGAGGAATATACTGCTGGTGTAGAACCTCCTTGGACTGGGCAAAAGAGGGGATTTTAAGGAAAATACCGAAATGGCTAAAATAGAGTTGAATGCCCAGGCACCCGATTTTGTATTGTCGAGTTTTCAAGGCGAAGGAATTCGTTTATCTGATTTTATTGGAGATAAGAATATTATTTTGGTTTTTAACCGCGGATTTCTTTGACCGTTCTGCCGCCGGCATATGGCGCAGTTGCGCCAAGATTTTGATAAGTTTAATGATGAAGAAACGGTGATATTGGTGGTGGGTCCTGAGGATAAAACCGCGTTTGAGTCTTATTGGCTGGAAAACGATTTGCCATTTATTGGCCTTCCAGATCCAGAACACAAGGTACTAAAATTATATGGGCAGGAAGTTAACCTGTTTAAACTGGGCCGGATGCCTGCGATGGTCATAATCGATAAAACCGGCCAAGCTCGATTTGTCCACTATGGGCATTCGATGTCTGATATTCCCGGGAATAAAGAAGTGTTGCAAACCCTTGCTGCCATCAATAAGGAAGCTGCAGGTTTATGACTGCTATCTGGTGGATACGACGCGATCTGCGCTTGCAGGATAATCTGACTCTCCAAAAAGCTCTGGACAATCCTCCCGTTCTACCAGTATTTATCCTTGACCCGGTACTCTTAAACACCGCCCCGGAACGACGGCTGAATTTTCTTTTTCAAAATCTTCATATGCTGGATCAGGACCTGCGGAGCCGCGGAAGTCAACTGATTGTCCGACACGGCAAGCCTGTTGCTGTGTTGGAGGGACTGCTGCAGGAAACCAGCGCTGACCGGATATACGCCGAAGAGGATTTTACACCTTATGCACGCCTGCGCAGAGTGCTGGTTGACGGTGTATGACGGGAACAGGGACTGATGCTGCGCCATATTTCAGAATATTCAATCCCGTTCTGCAAAGCCGGAAATTTGATCCACAGGGTAATTACATTCGTAAATGGGTACCCGAACTGGAAGGGTTGGATGATACTTCTATCCATGCTCCATGGGAGAAAGCCAAAACCCCGCCCGGGTATCCGCCACCGCTGGTTGACCACCGATTAGCCCGGGAGCGAGCGTTGATAGCCTACCAGGAGGCTAAAACAGATTTTTATGAAAAGCCGACCGACTAGGTTATTCATCAGTTGTTTCGATAAATGGAAAGCATAGTATGAAGAAGATGAATGTTGCCATAATCGGGTACAAGTTTATAGGAAAGGCACACGCTATTACCTGGAAAAATGCAACCAACTTCTTTGATATTCCCATCAAACCGGTTATGAAAGTTACCTATGGACGAAACAAGATTGCAGTGCAGGGATTTCCAGAAAATTGAGGTTTGGAAGAAGTAGAAACAGATGGAAAAAGGTAATTGAGAGAGATGATGTGGATATCGATGAGCCAGGGGAGCATTTCTCCGACTCTTTAAAATCGGGGGTTAGTTTTAATATTTTTTTATCTTATATGTATTTTAAAACCAGACTTCCAACAGGATATTCTATTTCTTTGGAGATAACGTCACATTTTACTTTCAGAAGGAAAAAGATATCCCGGTTGTTATCGTTTAAGGTTTCGAAATTGGCCTGACCTTTGGCAAGAACCAGGGGAGAATTTTGGAATAAATCCTGAAATCCTGACGAACAGGAAGGGATATAAGTGCCCGGGTAAGAGGTTCCGGACTCAATTAATTGGGCGACTTTATCGATTCCGGCTTGCCTGGAATCCGCTAATAGGGCGTCGTCAAAGGCAGGAGCACTTTTAACCGCATAGATAACCGGCACATCTAGGGCCTCGATCAGCACTTTATCAAATACTGCTTCTCCGGCGTTATCAGCCAATATTAGAAGAGAATCGGCATCTGAGAGCTTCTTGCGAAAGATTTCCAGGCTCTCTCCCCAGATCCTATCGTCGAATAACCTGGCAATTTCTTCATCAATGTTATATGAGTTGGGGTTACCAGCGTCAAGAATATTGCCCAGGGCGCTGATGCGTATAGCTATGTCAAGGGGGTCCCGTGCTTGTTCTACCAGCTTTTTGAGACTGGGATATAACTTGAGCGCTTCCTGGATGCTGGATTTCTTGTGTTCCTTAAAAAGGTCATCCTGATCAGTTTCCTGGAGGAGTTTCTGGTAGATCAACCCGGCTGTCCGGGCCGGCGGCAGGGACATATCAGTCTTGGTCCAATCCAACTCGAATTTATCCAGGAGCATCTGACGAGACAAATTATCCATGTTTGTTTTGTTGAGGGTGGATTCCATTAAATTCATGATGCAGGGTATGCAAGCATGGTATGTTTTCATAAAGTCCTATTTTCTCCTAAAAACCCAGGTTAATTTACATCTCGTTTAATTGCCACATGGTGCTGATCGTGGAAGTGGTAGGTGCCGGTCTTACCCAAGACTCGCGATACAAATTCTTCTTTTACATCCACAAGGGTATAGTTGTCAAAAATATTGATTTTTCCAATGCTGGAACCGGGAATATTAGCGAGGGAAGCGATTCCGCCCACGATTTCACCCGGGTTGATTCCATGCTGACGGCCGCGGCTAAGATTCAAGCGCACCATGCCTTTTTCAAAGGGTGCCGCTGATTTGGGTTTTTGTCCCCGGTGGGAGCGGTTTGACCCATTTCGTGAATATTGTTTCCTTCTTGAATTTTTTCCATTAGAACGATTCATTCGCACTTCGGATATTTTACCAATCGGGCGTTGTTTTTCTTCATCCCGGGCCATTTTTATGGCCGCCGCTGCCACCTTGATGGGGTCATATCCGGAAGCCACCAGATATTCTGCCATTTCCTGCTCACGTTTGGAGCGGTCACGCTCTAACCAGACTTCCATCTTTTCCATCAATTTTATTTCACGGCGTTCAAGAATAGCTTTTTCTGTAGGCAGTTTAGCTTTAGCCACTTGCTGCTTGATGTACCCCTCAATTCGGTTCAGGTAATGTTTATCGCCTGGAGTCACCAGAGAAATTGCAATTCCTTTTTTACCCGCGCGTCCTGTGCGTCCAATGCGGTGAACATAAGCTTCAGGGTCGGTAGGAATATCGAAATTGAAGACATGGGAAATATCATCAATATCCAGACCGCGCGCAGCCACATCAGTAGCCACTAAAACCTTAATTTGACCTTTGCGGAAACGGTATAAAACTCTAATGCGAGCATCTTGTGCCAAATCGCCATTTAACGCTTCGGCAGGGAAACCACGCTGGATCAAATCGTTTGCCAAACGCCCAGAGCCAACCCGTGTACGAGTGAAGACCAACGTAGCACCAATTTCTTCAACCTCGAAGAGGCGTGTCAGGGCTGCCAGCTTGTCTTTTTCATGAACTAAATAATAACGCTGCTCAGTCGTCGCAACGGTTAACTGAGTTCGTTTGATCATGATAGTTTGAGGTTCACTCATATAGCTATCTGCCAGGCGTCGAATTGATTTGGGCAGTGTAGCAGAGAAGAAAGTTGTCTGGCGAACCTCAGGAGTTTCGCTCAGGATGTTTTCAACATCATCGACAAAGCCCATACTGAGCATCTCGTCCGCTTCATCCAAAATTACGGTGCGAACATTGCTGAGATCAAGGATATTCTGCCGCATCAAATCTTTCAGCCGGCCAGGTGTACCTACAATCACATCCACACCGTTCTTGATCCGTCGTTTGGAGGTTCCGTAATGCTGCCCACCATAAACTGCCATGACTTGAACTTTAATATGACGGCCGTATTGTGAAATCATATCCGCCACTTGAATTGCCAATTCCCGAGTAGGGGTTAAGACCAGAGTTTTTATATTGCCGGGGTTGTTATCATCGATCAAATTTTGCAAGATTGGAAATGCAAAAGCAGCTGTTTTTCCAGAGCCGGTCTGGGATTGAGCAAGGACATCCTTTCCTGCCAACATCAGCGGGATCACCTGAGACTGGACATCTGTAGGTGTTGTATAGCCTTGATCGGTGATAGCCTGTACCAAGTTAGGGTGCATGTCTAACTGCGAAAAATCATTCGTCATCAAAATCTCCTGTTGCGTTTTGATAACTCCTGAAGCCTCACAACCCTTGTGAATTGATCGAGTTCCTCGCGGAATACATCCTGGGTTCTACCAACCGCCTTTCCTTTCCCCCTGCGGCAATAAAAATGCTCGTCCAGTTATTGACGAGCAACCATTTGGAATTTTCAAAACATAATTTATTCAATTGTTGTTGGACCTTTCAAACCAACTGCGGGAGTATACCACAACTCTCCAATCCCTGTCTATGGGTATCAAATTCTAAAAAAAAGAGGAAAAACAAAAAATATCTACCAGCTGGATAAGTTAACCTGCTCTGGATCCCCCCCTGGAGTTTATCCTACTGTCCTGCCTGCACTGAGCGAAGCGCAGCGAAGACGAAGTGAGCCCGTCGAAAAACGAAGTTGAAGGGAGCTCTTAGCGGAACTCAAATCAGGCTTGTCCTTAATGAGTCAACAATTGATTCTGCCTGAGTTCCATTGTTATGAAAGGTATGGCAGTGTCTCCATCAACGAGTTTGGTCCCTCGAAAAATCTCCATAAAACCACACTTCCTATAGCAGCGTATTGCTCTTGTATTTGACTCTCTTACATTAATGTGGACCGATCTAAAGTTTATTTCGTCACGCGACTTATCAATTGCCAGATTGATTGCTTGTTCTCCAAGGCCTTGTCCTAGCAAATCATACTTACCAAATAGAATGCCAAGCATAGCAACCTCATCATTTATTGCCGCTTTCTCCAACCAAACAACTCCAACATCCTGATCGTCTACTCCGATTACATACCAAGCTAATAACGATTCTTGTGAATACGGATTTTGATCGGGTTGGTGAGGAAGAATTCGTGACATAAACCGATGGGCTTCGATTTCCTCAGCCCACGTCTGCAGGGAGAGCAGATCATTTTCCTCGAATGGACGCAGGGATACTTTCATATTAAGAGTGCCTCTACATAAAAAACATATTTGGAAAAATCACGCCAGTATTCCATTTATTAATAGAAAGAACCGCGAAGAGTTGAAATGGCTGTCTGGCTGATGATAAGCATTAGGAAGTCGCACCGCCCCTGGGTTCCAGTATTCGTTCAACTTAGTCACTCCCTCGCGAAGTCTCCCAGTCAGTCTTTAGGTAGTCAGGCACCCCGTCCTGAATTAATCGAAGGGAGCATGCGTCAGGGCGGGTCTATTTCAAGTATTTTACACGCAAGATCAGTGACTGAAAGTACAGCGGAGTAATATCTTTTATGCTGACTGTCACGAAATCCTCAATGTCGAATATCCTTGATGCCTTTTCTTGTATCTGAGCGTCGTCCAGGAGTGAAAAAAAGCGCCTTGGTTCATATTTATCTTCATCATAAACACCCTCACGATA
This sequence comes from uncultured Anaerolineales bacterium, assembly GCA_964532455.1. GTDB lineage: Bacteria > Chloroflexota > Anaerolineae > Anaerolineales > UBA11858 > B10-G9. The sequence goes on along the minus strand of CAZHHT010000056.1, from coordinate 3,662 downwards.
TTCGCCTCCATACTGTCCCCAGAAGAATAAACCATTAGGTTTCAGAACATCGTGTATGTTTGATAAAGTTATTGATAATTGACTCGTTGGAATATGCAGGAGAGAGTTTAACGCAAAGGCACAATCAAAAAATTGGCCACTGAAAGCTAAATTCATTATATTCAAAACATAGCTCTCCAGACCTTTCTCCTTGCATTTCGCCACGTTTGCGGGTGATATATCCACACAGGTGACGTCGAAACCCTGTTCCTGGAAAAAGCTTCCATGAATTCCTGTCCCAGAACCAATATCGATTAGCTTGGTTTTTCCCTCAGCATTGAGAAGATTGAGGAACCTTTGGCGCTGGTGCTTCTTCCAATCAGCAATTTGGTGATTATCTCGCTCATCGACAGCATGATCGTAGGAGAGTATGAGATCTCGCAGAACTTTGTTCTGATCTTTTTCCATTTTTCCTTTTAATAAGATGTTGTTAAATTTCAACCTCGGTGAATAGCTGACAGCTGCAAGAGGAGCGTTATGCTTCTTTCAGTATTTTAAGTGATACCAGATCAACAATATCCTCAACTATTTCTTTGTAGGCAAGCATATGAGGTGATGATAGATGTGCCAGTAGATCCTCCAGGTTTTCCCACTTTCCGATTATTGTGACAAGGTTATTATTCAACTCTTGAGAGGGTAAGCCTGTAGGGACATCAATGGTTGGCATGTATTCAATACATCCCCTCTCTTGAAGAACATTAGGAATAATGGATTTGAAAATCTAAACAAACTTTGTCAATCGACCCTCTTTAATAAGTATTGAGGCAATAATGTTTATCATTTCATAAGCTCCTTATTTACCAACGCTAGCAGCGATCATGCCGCGCCGCCACAACTCAGCCGATGCGGCTTTTACACAATCTTCTTTATCCAGATTGCCAGCACTCTTCCTTTATCCCTGGAACTGATATCCTGGATTTGAAAGTGTTTGAACTCCCGGCAAAGTTCTTCTTCAGTAAAGATATGGTGCGGCAAACCTTTCTCTGTGCCCTCGAGGGGCACATATGTGCCAGACTCGATTTCCTCATATGGCAGATCTTGATGCTTTTGTCCTGCCACAGTCACAAAGGCAATCACATGTCGGCCATTCCCGCACCCCAGATCAAGAATTCTACGACATTGATTTTGAGTAAACTTTTGAGAGACGGAACTGAAAGCTGGAAATGGCTCCGTGAATACACGGCCATCACGAGCGTAAATGTCTTCCCAGGGATGGTTTTTAGCGTTCATAAAGTTTTCAAAGATATCGCCTGAGTATTAATTGAGACAATTACCAGGGCAGTGCAAATAACAGATGAGCTTCGCGAAGCGTCCGCTGGAGTGGGGGTTAACCCACATTTTCAAACTGAAAATTTTCCGCGAAAACAGATAACTCCCTTTTGTAATACAAGATGGTGACAATGGCGAGCATGGTTAGAGTTAGACCAATATTTACACCAGGTTGAGGTTGTCTGTTTAAATGCTTCCCTGACCAACCTCAGTTGCGGGAGTTCTTCCAGCTGGCAACCAGAGTATAAGAGCGTGCCCTACTCCCCAAGGACTATCTGTACAGTACCAATTACTTGCTACCGCAGCAACCTGTTCTGTTCCAGGAACATATAAGGTCATTCCTGGATTTTCACCGCTGAATAGAAGCGGACGCTTTATTTCAGTCATTGTAACAACTATGCCCTAGAGTAAATTGTTTGATGTAATTCTACCCTCCGTTAATTATCTTTCAATGAAGCGATAATCCATCAGAACTTTATGTTTTATGGTGGAGGAAAAAATCTTAGGATGTTATCCCGCAAGAAATCCGTGCCATCCGGCTTAGGTACTTATTCGAAGTATAGCATAAGGATATTTTGAATCGATTCGCCTTTTTTGATTAGTTTTATTTTCCAGGTACCGTCAGGATGGAGGGGATAAAAACTATAGAATTTTCAGGCTGATCTTTCCTCTGGAAGGAGACACAAGGGGTACTTTATTCCCCCCCGGAAAGGAAAAACAATTTCTCTCCATTATTAGGTACTTTTTCCTGTCCTTTTATTTGTGGCGGAAGCAGCTGGAGAAAAATGTCTCGTCTTTTTTAATAGCTAAGTTAACTTTTGCATAGAGGGGAAAACGGCGAGGTTAAACAAAACGAGAAGGATACAGCCTATTCCAGAAAGTAAAGCTGCTGAGGGCGCGCCAAATTGGTCGCCGAGAAAACCCATCATCAATGAGCCGAGGGGGTAAAAACCGCCCAGTGCCCAGGTATAGGTGCTCAATACACGTCCGCGCAATTCATCCGGGACAATGGTCTGGATAAGGGTGTTGGTGAAAACGAGTTGAGTGATAAATGAGAAGCCGATCACCGCCATAAAAGCCATGCTCACCCAGGGAATACGCGATAGAGCCAGGCCGATAATTCCTGGCCCAAGCAATAGACGACTAAAAATGAGGGTCTTTCCTTTATGGAAATGATCGCCATAGATGACCAAGAGCAAAGCTCCGATCACTGCTCCCGCACCTTGCCAGGATAACAAATTCCCAAAGCCAGTGGCTCCGATGTGGAGAATATCCTTGGCAAAAACAGGAACCAACGTGAGTGCGCCAAAACCGGCCATACTGAAGACTGCAACCATGATAACCAATCCCAAAATCGTTTTTTCACCAAGGATATAGCGAAAGCCATCTTTCATTTTATCCAGGGGATTAGTTTGAGAGGATGATATCAGAGGCTGAGAGAAGTTCATGATCAACAAGACAAAGATCACGGCGAGATAGGATATTCCGTTAATGGCAAAGGCGGGAGCCTCTCCCAGGGTGGCAACAACCGCACCGCCAAGAGAGGGGCCAACAATCCGTGCAATATTAAAAAGAGTAGAATTGAGGCCGATTGCATTCATCACATCGCTTTTATCGTCATCTACCAACTCGACGACAAAAGCCTGTCTCGCTGGCATATCAAGCGCGTTGCCAATCCCAAGCAGAAATGCGAGCAGAAGAATATGCCAATATTGAACAATTTCCAACCAGGTAAGAAGCGCCAGCAGGCCTGCCAACAGCATAAACCAGCTCGTGGTGATAAGCAACAATTTGCGGCGGGGAAATTGATCTACAATCACACCCATAAACAAAGAAAACAACAGGACGGGTAAGAAGTTGACAAATGTGACCAGGCCTAAGCTGGTTTGTGAGCCAGTGATGCGATAGACCAGCCATTGTTGGGCTGTTACTTGCATCCAGACACCGATGACAGAAACAAGCTGCCCCCAGAAAAAGAGCCGAAAGTTAGGATGGCGTAATGCTCTAAAGGAGCGCGACAAGTTCAGGGAAGGGAAAAGATTAGTCATGTTATGGCGAAGATACTCCTCTGATGTAGCTAATATGTCCCTGGTTTTCGATCCAGCCCCAGGGTTAGTATTCATTGCGGATAGGCATTAACAATGATTTTAAGATGGTTTTGTATTTGTTAAATGTCTATCCTGTCCATAGTTTCAGACTTTTTACAACGGGAAGGCAACAGCTAACAAGCATGGAACAGCAATTCGGAAAATAGTTTCTCCGTTTCAATTCCTCCAAAGAACTTTCAGTCCCTCAGGTATGTGGGATTTTCGGTTTTTGCTCGAGCATTGGGCAACTATCAGGAGTGGATCAGA
>CAZHHT010000055.1:0-17862 GCA_964532455.1 uncultured Anaerolineales bacterium | reverse complement strand
TCCCCCATTATATTAAACTTTAAGGGGCTGTGCCAATTACTTTTGGGACAGCCCCGTCTCTTCGGCTTATTCCTCAACTTCAAACGAATCTTCCGGCACCCAGGCTGGGGCACAGATCGCCAGGAATTCTAAATCGGTTTTTCACCGGTTGAATACTTGATGTTTTTCACCGGGTTCAATCAAACAAGCCTGGCCAAGCTGAAGGGAAAATTCCTGCTGATCAATTCTCATCCATCCCTCCCCTTTCAGGATGTAATAAGTTTCCTCGGATACTTTATGGAAATGCAGCACACAAGATTTTCCCGGCGGAATGACAACGTGAGCCAAACTGTGTTTGGCTGTCCCGCCTGTGAGCTCTGACTTTCCAATCAACTCATAAATAATCTCGCCGTGAGGAATGGTAAATTCGTTTGTGATCTCACTTTTTTTAATTACTCGCATACATCCCTCCTTAAGGTTTATCCAACCCTGGATTACTCTTCAAAACATTATTCTGTTCTGGCAGCTATGATTAAATCGTTATCGTGCATTCCATTAATCACTTGGGTTCACCAGCAGCACCTCCGTAAACCCTCCTTTGCTGGATAAAACCTACCCAAAAATGAAGCTGTCTGAAAAGTCAGCCCCTTCATCTCCTTTTATCATCCCGAATCCTTCGACAATGCTCAGGACAGGCTCTGTGAAGGATCCATGATGAGATCAATATTCAATATAACTTAAATTTGCTATGTCATGAGCTTTGGTTGTTTTAGCTCATAATGGATTCTTCGTTTCACTCGGAATGACAAAAAATCGGGGGCGAATTTGTCATTGTAAAAACTCCCAGAGCGGACACGAAGTGGAAGCCGAAGGGGAGTGAGGCATTCTCCTAATAAAGTAAAAGAGGGGGGTTGTCCCAAAAGTAATTGGCTCAGCCCCTGCAGCAGACTGGCAGCACCTGGTTGAGTGCTAATTATCAAAGAACAAACGCGAAGTTGATCCCCCTTTCCTGGAGTAAAGGGGTCAGGGGATAGGGGATAAGTCGTCAGCTAATAGATTTCTCCTCTGGTTTCCAGGATATCCAAGATTAAATTTTAAGACTTGGTCATAATCTGAAGAAATGGGAGCTAACGAATAAATCATCGGGACCGGTCTCCGGCTTCATATTAGAACCAGATTAATAAACCAGAGGTTTATACCTCAATCGACTTTTAAGATGTGAGTAATGACGGTCGCCCCGCTGCCGCCGATATTTTGCGCCATGCCGATCTTTACTCCATCAATTTGAGCTGGACCGGCCTCGCCGCGCAGCTGTAGAACCGTTTCAACGATTTGATACATGCCTGTCGCGCCTACGGGATGCCCTCTGGCTTTTAATCCTCCCATGGTTGTAACCGGGATCTTTCCCTGAGTTGTAATCTCCCCTTCCAGAGCCAGACGGGGGGCCTGTCCCCTTTCAGCAAATCCGCAGGCTTCCAGGGACAAGGCGGACATGATCGAAAAAGCATCATGGACTTCAAAGAAATCAATCTCTCCCGGTCCGATACCTGCCTGAAGATAGGCTTCTTTTGCTGATTTTTCAGCTGCGGTTAACCACAAGGGGTCATGACGGTCGTGGACTGCCAGGGCGTCCGTAGCAACAGAAGAGCCAGCAATTTTTATAACCCGTTTTCCTTTTCGGCCCTTTACCAGGTCGGCGGGAACAACCACAGCCGCAGCAGCGCCGTCACCGATAGGTGAGGCGTCCATTAAATTGATAGGATCTGCGATCATGGCAGCGTTTTTATAAATTTCTGCTGTGATTGGCGCCTGGAAACGGGCATTGGGATTATTCACACCGTTCGCATGTGCATTAATTGAAAACGGGGCAAAATCCTCATGCTGCCAGCCGTATTCGTACATATAACGGCGCATAATGAGCGCGTTCAATCCCACAAATGTTACTCCATGTACCGCTTCCCAATCTGCACTCGCCGCAGTTGCCAGGGCTGCGGTGGTCTCTACGGGAGAAGTATCAGTCATTTTTTCAACCCCGACTGCTAACGCGCTGGTCACGATACCTGACCCGACTGCGATCATGGCAGTTCTTAAAGCCAGGGCGCCAGAACCGCAGGCTGCCTCGACAGTCATCGCCTCGATACCCCGCATTCCAACCCAATCTGAAATTAGGGCTCCCAGATGACTCTGTTTATCCAGCTGTCCCGCCATCATATTGCCGACGTAAAGAGCCTCAACCCGGCTTATTTCAGCGTCCGCCAGAGCAGCAAACACCGCATCTCCGGCCAATTCAACCAGCCGTTTATCCCAGTGTTCAGCTACCGGTACTTGACCAATTCCAATAATCGCTATTTCCTGCATAATAATCTTTTTATCCTTCCCCTCACCGGGTTCTTTTGCTGGCATCCGGTGGGAAAATCAATATTAAACCTACAATATAATTATGTTTATCTCTGCTATCAAATCCTATCAGGTTGTTCTGAAACTCCCTCAGCCGGGAGAAATGGAATTTTCTTCAATCATATCCCCCTCTTATCGAGAATCTTACATCTCTTTAATAGCCAATATTCTGATCAGATATTTTATTTAAACACTGCAGCCGCATTTGCCATAACAACTATCATCAGACAAACATATACCAAGTTACTTCTATCAGACTGCGCGGCAAAAAACAGGATTATACCCGGAAGAATCATTAAAAGAAACAGGGTCAGATAATAAAGACTTGGGTTTGCCCTTAACCTGGGAAACAGCTTTTTCATATGAGTATTATCCCAATCATAGTCATGATGCTGACGATCAAAAGCAGCACACAAATGGCTGGCAGCAGTTTTCTCAAAATATCACCTTCCTGCCCCTCCAGCCCCGCTGTGCTAGCACCCACAATTACCTTTGTTGGCGCAACGACAGATCCCAGCGCGCCGCCAGTGGTCTGAGCAGCCAGGATAATCGCAGCCGGCAGACCCAATAGTTCAGCTGTCCGCAGCTGCAGGAGGGAAAAAACCAAATTTGAATTGGCATTGCTGCCCGTCATCACTGCTCCCAAGGCTCCAATCCAGGGAGATAAGGCTGGGTAAAACCAGCCAAGTGAGGAGGAAAAACCATGGGCCAGAGTATCTGTCATGCCCGCATGCTGCATGATTACCGCCATCATCACGATGGAAGTGATGCCCACACTGGAAGAGATTACCCGTTTCCCTGTACTGCCCAGGATCCTGGAAAGCGCACCGGCTTTGTACCATCCGGCCCTTTTAAATATCAGGTAGGCGGCAGCTGAAGAAACCAGCAGAATCATGCCGGCATGGCGGAAAATGGTTATCTGCCTGCCGGGACCGGCGGGCACCGTGTACCCTGCAAGAGTTCTCGTAGCCGGAAAATCAAAACCAAACTGGACCTGACTAAGAAAACGGTTCAGCGGTGGAACCAGACGGATTAAAAGAGTGAGAACCACCAGGACACCATATCCTGACAGGGAAATCAGCAATGGTTTCCAGTCCAGTTCTCCCGGGGATTTTGTGTTTCCTTTATACATCCAGACGAGAGGGATACCGATCAGCAGCCCTGCCGTACCGCCTATTAATCCGCCAATGCTCCATAATCCCTGTGTGACTGTCAGGTATTGCGCAGTTGACATGACCACCCCTATAATTAAGATCGGAAACGCTAAACGCCGGATAGTTTTCCAGCCCCCGGCTGCAAATGCCGCGGCAAACCCGACACAGATCCCAGTAATTCCCAGAAAAATTGCAGCAGGGGAAGCCAGAACTTGCCAATCCAGTCCAGTGGCTGCCATCATGGCATTAAAAGATGCTCCCAGTGATCCAAAGGTTACCGCCCAGCTGTGTCCCAGGGATGGAATTACCACCGCGCTGAGAGGAGAAAAACCCAAACCAACCAGGATAGGGGCAATCACTGCTACCGGGACACCAAACCCGCCCACCCCCTGTAGAAAGGAAGCAAAAATCCAGCCAATAATCAAAGCCTGCATTCCTTTATCTGCGGTTAAGTAGGGAAGTGATTTGCTTAGGATTTGGATTCCACCAGCTTCGTCGACCACCCGGAATAATAAAAACGCAGTCCAGATGATAAGAAGCACATCCAGGATCAGAAAAACTGCCTTGGCGTGAGCATAGGATAAGGTTTCTGGATTGATTCCAAACCAGATCCAGGCAACCAAAAGGGCAGTTAGATAACCAGCTCCTCCGGCTCTGGATGCCCCCCAGCGGAAACCAACCATCAAGAGCAGGATGACAAGTATGGGAGAAATTGCTAGTATAAACATGGTTCAAATAATATTGTTCTAAACAATTGTTATCTATTGTAGCATGGATGGATTTGAGCCTTCTCTTCATCTCCCCCAAAAAAGGTTAAATCACGGACCTCAAACTAACGGCGCTGGAAGATGTCATCTCCCTCCTCCGCATGCTACAATTGGTTATCGTCAATCAAGCAGGAACAAAGGAACCGTCATGGATGCCGTCATTCTGGATCAGATCGAATTTAATCCATCTACAGCAAGAATTTTTAAAAAACTGCACGTAAAAAAGGTCAGCAATAATGAGGAGTTGGTCGTTGAACTGGCGGAGGAAGCCCACCGTATCAGTCAGCCGCGGGCAATGTATACCATTTCCGGTATCGAAAAAAGAGATGATACTAGTATTGTTCTGGATGGAATCCGGATGGAAAGCCGGGTCATGCGCGTAAACCTGAGTGATGTTCACCGGGTATTTCCTTATATAACGACCAGCGGCAGAGAGATGTTCGAATGGACCCAAGCCAAGGACGATCTCCTGGAAAAATATTACGCGGAAGAGATCAGCCAGATGGCGCTCCGGGCAGCCGAGGAGACACTGCTCTCCCATCTGAAAGAAACCTACCAGCTGAGAAAAACATCCTCGATGAACCCGGGTTCGCTGGAAGATTGGCCCATAACTGCCCAGACATCCTTATTCAAATTACTGGGAAATCCAGAACAAGCGATTGGCGTCAAACTGCTTGACAGCATGCTGATGATTCCAAACCAGACGGTATCCGGTATTCGTTTTATTTCCGATAGCGACTTTTCAAACTGTGCACTTTGCCCGAGGGATAATTGTTCTCACCGGCGGGACCCGTACGATCAGAATCTTCTAAATTCGAAATATCAATAAGGGATTATTTCTGGGGAAATAGAGGCATTCTTTCCCCTTGTTCTGGCTGTCTTAAATATTTCAGACAGACTTTAAATAATTTGCTATCAAGCTTGCAGCCCGGTCTGGAAGTTCCAATGGCAACAAGTGTCCTGCTTCCAGCTGAGTATGTGCCTTTCCATCCGGCAGCTTCTTTATCATTCTCCGGACCACCCTCGGTTTTAAGGTATCTGAATCATCGCCGCGGAGTACCAGAACCGGACAGGAGACCTTGGGTAAATTTCTCCATACATAGGCATCGGCCAGTCCACTGGTTTCATAGATTCTTGCTTCCCAGGCTGGACTGTACTTTAGATTTATAGTTCCATCCGGATTATCGCTTGCCAGACCGGCAACATAATCCCGCAGCACAGGGTCAGATAACCCCTTAAATATTTGTTTAAGCCGGTAATTGGTAAACATAACCTCCCGGTTGGGAAAGTTCACTCTCCGCCGAAGGGTACCGCGGATCAACGGATAAAACCTGCGCATCAGATTGAACGGCGCCTGAGCCCGCATGATGGTTCCCCGCCAGGGAGGAAACAATACCGGTTCAATCAACACCAGCGCCCGGAACAATTTCGGGCGTTCGATAGCAGCCATTAAACTGATCATCCCCCCGACGGAATGCCCCACTCCAACGACCTGTTTCTTTCCAATCTTTGTATGAACAGATAATCTCTGATTGGATTCCAATTCCTTCAGAAAATCCAAGTAATCATCCCTGAAAAGCTTCCAATCCTTCAGGCAATCAGGATCAGACCCCGGCCAGAAAGGCCGCAGGGGTAACGCCATTACCTGAAAATCGTCTAAAAAGGGGGTCAGGAACGTGCGATAAGCTTCCGGAGGATATCCATTGGCATGGGCAAACAGGAACAGGGGACCGTTGCGGCTGAGGATCAGGGGATCAATCATTCTCTACATCCACTTCCGGAGTTTCCCGAGATCTTCTTCGAAACCAACCCCGCCTTTCCTTTTTTAATCTGGATCCTCGTTTTAACAGGAAGCCAAAAGCCAATAAACAAATCCCCCCGAAGAAGAAATATGCATAATCCAAACCAAATGAGGAGGAGGAAAAGAAAATTACAAGACAAATTAAACCACTCAATAAAGAAAAATTACCCAATCTCTTTTTCATCTTTCAGCCCAAAGGAATCCGGTAGGTATTTTTCTCCAACCAGACTCATTCAACATAATCCTCCAGTTTGTACGACACATTTGGACTGCGCAGTTTCCGGAGGGCGGTTGCTTCAATCTGGCGAATCCGTTCCCTGGTAACATCAAAATAAGCCCCCACCTCCTCCAAAGTGTGTACCTTGCCGTCCATAAGGCCAAATCGCAGCTCCAGAACCTGTCTCTCCCGAACAGAAAGATTATCCAAAGCTTTCCCAAGGTGTTCCCGCATCATTTCCTGCGCTGTGGCTTCAATCGGGGATGTGGCATCTTCGTCATGGATAAAATCTTCCAGCTGATTATCATCCTCATCTCCAATCGGCCGATCCAATGACATGGGATCTTCCGCAGCCCTTAAGTAGCGGTGGACTTTACTGGTTGATTCCCGCCATTTATGAAGTAAACCAAGGGGAATGGAATCTTGCCTTCGGAGACATTCTTTAATCGCTTTGTTATCCTCATTAGATAAATAATCGGTCTCCAGGGCTATTTCTTTTAAGCTGGGCTCATGTTCCAATTCCTGTGTTAAACGCCGGCGGATCCTGAGCAGTTGAGTAACCGTTTCAAACACATGCACCGGGATCCGGATGGTCCGCGCCTGATCTGCAATCGAACGGCTGACAGATTGGCGAATCCACCAGGTTGCGTAAGTGCTGAATTTAAATCCCCGGGTAGGGTCAAACTTGGAGACAGCCCGAAGCAGCCCAACATTGCCTTCCTGGATCAGGTCCAAGAATGAATTTCCCCGTCCAATATAATGCTTGGCAACACTGACAACCAATTTGAGGTTGCGGCGGATCAGTTCCTGGTAAGCTTCGTAATAACGACTCCACAGGTCTTCAATCTCAATCTGGAGTTTGTCATCTGCCGGCAGCTGGTCTTTAAATTTCTTTAAGGAAGGTAAGTTTTTCTTCTCCAGAAGCCAGGCTTTAAGCCATTCTGCAATTACTTCAGGGAAAGAATAAAATGACACAAAGAAATGGAAAACGTTGCGGGCAATACAGCCCCATTCCTCATTTTCCCCCCACAATCCATTATCCAGGTAATTCCGGGTGTAAGAAGGCGGTTCCAAGTACCAGGTTGAACGCAGCAGCTGGGCTTCTTTTATGATCTTATTCCAATCGGGACATTCCAGTCGAAGCCGTTTCACGTCTTCTTTGATTCGACGGTGTATAACCCGCAGATCATCATAAATTGCCAAGTAGATATCGCGATCTTCAGTCTGATTTATATCAACCAGCGGATGTTCTCTCTTTAAACAATCTATCCGCCGGGTTGATAACAATCGGGCGCCAAGCCAGAATTCCTGATGCACATCCAGTAGATCGATGGTCCCGATGTCATTCAGATACATCTGAACAGGATCATCACGCATAGCAGCTCTGATGTTTGCACCTTCTGATTCTGGGAATGTATGTTTTTTCTGCATCTACCTAAAAACCTCGAAGAATTCAGTAATGAGCGGGATGTAAAAACATACTTGCTGTGGGCCTTACCCTTATTCAGGAATTAAAGGCGGCGGTCCGGCTGGTGTAGCGTTTCATTGCTTTATCTATTTTATGCTTTTCCTGTAAAAAGTGGGTGATATTTTTCTGATACTCAATGGCTTTGTAGTCCCCATTTTCGTGATTAGTTTCCTGTAGGTACCGAAGATGATCATTATTTTTCACTATCTGCCATTTTCTGAGGTTCAGGAATGCTCTCATTAAATCTTCAAACACTTTATCGGCTTTTGGATCAAGGTCCTCTGTCCTGACCAGCAGTTCATCAATAATCCCCAGGAAATTTTCCGGTAAATGGCTGATCACATAATCCCGGGGTTCTTCTTCGCTTTGCGTCAGGGCATCCTTCATTAATCTAACCAAGATCTGAAAATCTGTGTTCTGGAAATCTTTTTCATCAAATCGGGTTAATCCTTCTTTCCCCAATTCGCGATCTACTTTATAAATTAAATCTGGTTCCCGCAGCAATATTCCCACACAGTGCGCTTCGTACAATTCCCCTGCACGCTGTCCCCTTATCCTGAGAGTCGGGTCTTTAGCCGGGGGCAGTTCTGTCCTGGTTCTTCTTGCCGGACGCTTCTTGCGCTCCGGACGGTAGCTCAGTAAAGCCTGCTCATTAATCTCCAGCATCCGGGACAAACGCTGCAGGTAAGCATCCCTTTCTATAGAGCTGGGAATATCATCTATCAACGGCAGCACCTGGGAAGCGATAGCGCTCTTTACTTTCGGGTCATCCAGCGCCTGATCTTTTGCTAGCGTATCCATCACATGAGCCACAATCGGCTGGGATGTTTCAATCAGGTTCCGCCATTCCTCCGGATTCTTGTTCACAACATCGTCGGGGTCCATTCCTTCCGGCAGGGTCAGAACCCGGATATCAGCTTTTAATCTCGCTTCCTGGCGGAGTAATCCTCTGGTATTAAAACCCATATCGGATGTGCGATCCAAGGTTTCTCGGGCAATATTTAATCCCCGCAGAGTGGCTTTCTGTCCTGCGGCATCGCTGTCCATGGCAATGATAAATCTGCCAGCGTACCGTTTTAAAATCCCCAGCTGGTATTTGTTCAAGGCTGTCCCCATCTGGGCAACAATGTTCCGGTAACCGTGCTGGTAAGGACCAATTACGCCCATATACCCTTCAACGATCACGACTTCATCAAGTTCCCGGATATTTTTCCGGGCTGAATCTAAACCGTAAAGCAATTTTCCTTTATCAAAAATCTGGGTTTGAGGAGAATTCAGATATTTGGGTACATCTTCAGGATCAAGCACCCGGGCGCCAAACCCCGCCATTTTTCCACTCCGGTTCCGAATGGGAATCATTAAGCGGTGCCTGAACCTGTCATAAATTCCCCCCTTGTCTCTCTCAGATACTAATCCCACATCCCGCAGCTCTTCAACCGTATACCCTTTGTCTTGAAAATATGTCAGGGCAGAATCCCAAGTATTCGGGGCATAACCCAACCCGAAGGCTTCTATCGTATTTTCTGTCAAACTGCGATTCTCCAAATAAGCTGCAGATATCTTTCCAGCATCAGTATGAAGAAGATTATGCTGGTAATAAATCACTGCCTCTTCCAGCAATGTCCGCAGTCTTTCATGTTCTTCTTGTTCTTCCTGCGCTTGAGGTGTGAGAGGTTTCAGCTGGACACCTGCCCGGTCTGCTAGGTGTTGAAGTGCTTCAGAAAATTCCCAGCCCTCCTTCTTCATCGTGAAACTGAAGATATCTCCCCCGTCATCACATTCACTAAAGCAGCGCCAGGTCTGAGTATCCGGAAATACTACAAATGAGGGTGTGTTTACGTTATGGTGAAAGGGACAAAATCCGGTATAGTTTCTCCCCACCCGGCGCAGTTCCACGCTTTCCGATACCAAGTCAACGATATCAATCCGATCTTTGATTTCGTCCGTAACGCTCATAAGGTTCACCAATAAGTTTTTCTGGGTTCAGAAACGATTATACCAAGGGAATTCAGATTAAAATTTCCATCCCGGAGGTCAAAATTCGAAGGGGATGTAAATCTTGTTCTACGTATTCAAGAAGAAGCGACAAGATTCAGGCTAAAAACCTTCCAGCCGGGTCATATCCAACACACCGTCGGCAAACCGGGTGATACTCTGCAGTAAACCCAGCCTGTTTTTACAGACTGCCTGATCTTCATCCATTACCAGGACATTATCAAAGAAGTTTATGATCTGGGGAATAAGAGGGGTGAAGACTTTAAAGAATGCCTCCAGATCACCGTCTTTTTTATCCTCCGAAGACCCTTTTTCCACTGCTTTATAGAGGGATTTTTCCGCATCCTCTGAAAATAATTTTTCGTTGATCGGGTAGGTTTCCTTTAGATCCCGGGTAATTCTCACACAGCGAGCAAAGGTATCCAATGTTAATTCCCAATCTTCTTTTTGAACCCAGCTGCTCAGGAGTTCAACGGTTCGAGATGCGCCTGCCGGGTTATAACCCTGGGCTGCGACTACTGCATCTACCAGATCGTGTTTGTATCCCTCGTCACGCAAATAATTGTGCAATCGATCGCTGATAAATGACAGACAAGCAGCTATGGTTGACGAATCCATTTTAATGGGCAGTTCACTAACTGCATATTCCACTGCTGTATTTAGATCCAGATCAATATTCCAGCTGATCAGGTTTGAGACCAACCCTAACGCAGCCCGGCGCTGAGCAAACGGATCCTTGCTTCCGGTTGGAGCCAAACCCGCCGCAAACAGTCCAGTCAGGGAATCCAGCCTATCTGCCAAACCCACCAACAGGCCGGCTTTGGTTTTTGGCCCGGTATCATCGGCTGATGCTGGCAAATAATGCTCCCTAATAGCTTCTGCAACCACATCCTTTTCACCGGAATTCAGCGCATAATAAAACCCCATTACCCCTTGCAGAGAAGTCATTTCCACTACCATCTGGGTTGCCAGGTCAGCTTTGCACAGCTCAGCAGCCCGCCGGGCAGTAGCTAGATCCTCCTTGGAGAGATCTAGCAGGGGAGCTATTTTATCCACCAGGTTACGGATTCGATTGGTTTTATCACCCATGGATCCCAAATCTACCTGGAAGGTTAATAAATCCAGGGCGGGAAGGTACTCTTCAAGTTTTTTCTCCCGGTCAGCCCGAACAAAATATTCCGCATCCACAAAACGGGCGAGGATCACATCCGTGTTCCCCTGGGTGATCAGCGAGAGATCCGGATATTCGCCTTCCCCACTGGGTTTGTTGGCGATGGTGATAAAGTACGGCAGCAATTTTCTCTTCTTTTCTACAGGAAAATAACGTTGATGTTTTTTCATCACCGAGACCAGCACTTCACGGGGAAGTTTCAGGTAGTCCGGGTCAAACTCTCCCAGCAGCGCTGTTGGGGCTTCCACCAGGTGGGTGACTTCACTTAATAAGGACGGATCCGGTGCCACCTCTCCCCCAGCCTTCGCTGCCAGTGTCTTCAGGTCCTTTGCTATCCGGTCTTTCCGCTCGCCCTGATCGAGGGTTATTCCCTGCTCTTTCAGGGTCTGGAAATAATGGGCGGGAGATTTGACTTCGATATCCCCGCCAGCCAAAAAACGCAAGCCTTTTGTAGTGGGTTTGGACCTTAATCCTGCGTAAGAAAATGGAAGCCAGGATTCGCCATGTAAGGCAAGAAGCCAGCGGATCGGCCTGGAAAAAGAAAGCACAGGATCATTCCAGCGCATCGATTGCCCAAAATGGATCCCTTCAATCAAACCCGGTAGTTTTTCAGACAACTCTTCATAAGCAGGCAATCCACTCTTCCGCTCCACAGCCACAACATATTTGCCGCCATCTATCTCGCGAATTACCAGCTCTTCCACCGTGACACCTTTTGAAGAAGCAAAACCCTCAGCCGCGCGAGTGGGTTTGCCGTCCTCGTCGTACGCACGGTCTTCTGGCGGTCCTTTTACCAGCTGCTCTAAATCAGACTGTCGACCTGCTAACTTCTCCAGGTAAACCACCAACCGCCTGGGAGTTGCCATTACCTTCAATCCGGAATACTCCAAGCGGAGTTCATTCAGCAAATCAGGAACCAGTTTTTCCAACTGGTTAATTGCATCCACCACGTCGCCGTGCGGCAGCTCTTCAGTGCCAATTTCCAATAGAAAGGGAGCAGGGTTCAGAGGATATTCCACGTTTTTGTACTTCTTTCCAGCCAGATTTCCTTCCGCTTCGGAGGATAACCAGGGGAATTCCAGAATTTGCCTCTCTTCTAGATAGGCATCAGCAACTTTTCGGGACAAATCCCGCATCCGGTGAAAAAATCCCTGCCGTTCGGTGACCCCCACAACTCCGCGTGTATCCAGGAGATTAAATGTATGGGAACATTTCAGCACATAGTCATGGGCTGGTAATACCTGTTTTTCCACTAAACAACCCTCTGCTTCTTCTTCATACAGACGATACATTTCCCGCAGATTATCTACATCAGCTATCTCGAAGGCATATTTGCTGAACTGCTGTTCACTTTGCAGCTGTATGTCGCCGTAGGTATAGTTTTCATTCCAGCGTATGTTTTTAAAATCGCGTGCGCCCTGCAAGGCCATGGCAATTCGCTCCAGCCCATAGGTAAGCTCCACAGAAACCGGGTCAAGTGGTTGTCCCCCAGCTTGCTGGAAGTATGTAAATTGGGTGATCTCTAACCCGTTTAACCACACTTCCCATCCTAAACCCCAGGACCCCAACGCTGGGGATTTCCAATTGTCTTCCACAAAGCGAATATCTTGAACCAGGGTGTCAATGCCCAATGCTTCCAATGACTGCAAATAGAGTTCTTGAGGATTTCCCGGATCCGGTTTTAAGATCACCTGGTATTGGATATGCTGGTAAAAACGGTTGGGGTTTTCACCATACCTTCCATCATCGGGACGAATGGATGGTTCCACATATCCCACATTCCAGGGTTCAGGGCCAAGCACCCGGAGCGATGTGGCAGGGTTCATTGTCCCAGCTCCAACTTCGGTGTGATAAGGCTGCCAGATCAGACAACCCTTCTCTGCCCAGAATTTTTCCAGCACCATAATAATAGTTTGAAAATTAAAAGCTTCTGCCATGATTACTCCTGCTGATCTGAACTCACCGGGGGTGGAAACAAACAGGGTTCGTCTCCTGAACTTAAAATATCAATATTTCAGCCGTATTCATCAGAAAAAACTGTCAGAAAATTATAACACGGGTCTAGGTCGGGATACCCGGTCTGAGCGGGAACAATCCGATTCCGGAGAGGGGTTTGATCCCACACCTCCTCACTTTTGAAGTATAATCCCAAAGCTTAAGTTATACCCATAAACCAATCAGAAAACCCCAAAAGAGAGTGAACTATGACCGCATCCTATACTCAAAAACGCTGGAGTTTATCCGCCTTGTTCCCGGGCCACGATTCCCCTGAATTCGAAGGAGCCATGGAATCCCTGGAGCAGGCAGTAGCTGCATTTGAAGAGGCCCGCCCAAAACTTACAGGCGACATTGATGAAAAGTCGTTTCAGGGGATCATCAAAGAACTTGAGGAAATCACGGTTCAAATCCATCGCCTTTATGGATTTGCCGGTCTCTGGTTCTCTGAAGATACCCAGAATCAGGATGCCCTGGCACTGCAGGCCAAAATTGAACAATTCCTTGTGACCCTGCAAAACAAGATTTTATTCTTTAATCTGTGGTGGAAAAAATTGGATCAGAAAGATGCCGACCGGTTAATGGAAAATGCCGGGGATCTTCAATACTGGCTGGAAGAAATCAGGCACTTCACTCCTCACACGCTTTCAGAACCGGAAGAAAAGATCCTCAATATTAAAAATGTAACAGGTTTCAGCGCCCTGATCACCTTGTATGACTCCATCACCAACCGCTATAACTTTAAGGTGGAAGTGGAAGGAAAAAAGCAGGATCTAACCCGTGGAGAGTTAATGGTGTACGCCCGCCATCACGATCCGGACCTGCGGGCAGCCATTTACCAGGAGCTCTACCGGGTTTATGGTGAGGATGGACCCATCCTGGGCCAGATTTACCAAACCGTTGTCAGGGACTGGGCAAATGAAAACATTGACCTGCGCAATTACCAGAGCCCAATCGCTGTCCGCAACCTGGGGAACGATATCCCGGATCAGGCTGTATCTACCCTCCTGGATGTTTGCGAATCTAATGCCCCCACCTTCCAGCGCTATTTTGACCTCAAATCCCGCTGGTTGAAAATGGATCACCTGCGGCGTTATGATGTCTATGCCCCGGTTGCCAAATCAAATAAAACCTACGGATTCCAGGAAGGGGTGGACATGGTGCTGGACACCTTCCAAACCTTTGATCCCCGGATTGCTGAATTGGCGCAGAAGATTCTAGATGATGATCATGTAG
Source organism: uncultured Anaerolineales bacterium (assembly GCA_964532455.1). Lineage (GTDB taxonomy): Bacteria > Chloroflexota > Anaerolineae > Anaerolineales > UBA11858 > B10-G9. The sequence goes on along the minus strand of CAZHHT010000055.1, from coordinate 3,682 downwards.
ATAGTGAAATCCGGAAAGGGAAACGGGGCGGCGCATTCTGCTGGTCTGTGACGCCGAATTTATCCCCCTGGGTGTTATTAAACTACCAGGGCACAGCAGATGCAGTGGCTACCATGGCTCACGAACTTGGTCATGGGGTTCATGCGCTGCTGGCCGCAGATCACAGCGTGTTCACCTTCCACTCTTCCCTACCTCTGGCTGAAAACGCTTCTACATTTGGAGAGATGCTGCTGATTGACCGGCTGCTCTCTCAAGAAGACGATCCTGCTGTTCGCCGGGATATATTATTCCGCCAGGTGGATGACGCTTATGCGACGATTATGCGCCAGTCATTCTTTGCCCTCTTTGAGCGTGAAGCGCACAAAATGGTCCAGGACGGCGCCACCGTCGATGATCTCTCAGAGATGTATCTGAACAATTTAATGAAACAGTTCGGTGAGATAGTGGAGCTGAGTGACGAATTCCGCTGGGAATGGGTCTCCATTCCTCATTTTTACCACACACCATTTTACGTCTATGCCTATGCCTTCGGTCAGCTGCTGGTGTTGTCGCTTTATCAGCGCTACCAGAAAGAAGGGGAGAGCTTTAAACCAGGATATATTAAAATCCTCGAAGCCGGCGGATCCCGAGCACCGGCTGCGATCCTCAAGGATTCTGGAATCGATGTTTCCAGTAAAGATTTCTGGCAGGGAGGATTTGATGTAATCGAAGGGATGGTAAAGGAACTGGAAGATCTGCCAATTGAATAAGTTCAGCTGTCTTCTTTGACAATTACATAGCGAAGAGAAAGTATCGCCAGCAGGTTCACAACCGCGGCAAAGACTGCATTTAGGCCGAATCCCCCCACATAAAGGGGCGCCGCGATCAAAGAACCCAACCCTCTCCCCAGGGATGCGCTGGCGATATTTAATGCCATCACTGTTGCCCGGGCTTCCGGCAGCACACCAGTCATCAGGGGGATCATACTGACAATTGTGAATTCAAAGGTCAGGTAAAACAGGAACAATCCCAAATAAGCACCCCACATCGTCCTCCCCAGGAAAGGGAGCAGGATAGAGGCCAGGATATTTCCTATCAATCCAACAAGAACTGCCTTCTGTTTGCTGAGGCGATCTGAGATCAAGCTAACTCCCCCTTCACCAATGAGCTCCGAAATCCCGATCACTGCGGATGCCCCGCCCAGGGCTGCAATCTGGAGACCGTATGATTCATTCAGCCAAACCCCAAATACAACGTTAACAAGTTGATTCGAAAAACAAATTACCAGCATCACCCCTAATCCCGCCAGCGCAGAACTTGATTGGAATACCAGGCTGAAGTTTGTCAACAGAGAGGGGCGTTCTGTGGTCAAAATATGATCTGGCGGAATGATTACGATCACCACCAGGAAAGAAATCACCCCCAGCACACCCAGAACCAGAAAAGGCGCCAGCAATCCAAACTGGTTCATCAAGAATCCAACTGCCGGCATACCAATAAAGAATGACATTGACCAGCTCATTTCGCTGATCGCAAGCACAAGTCCTCTCCGCTGGTAGGGGACATGATCCCCGAAGTAAGCCTGAATGGAAGGATCAAAAATGGATTTTCCTAACAGGGAGAGCACCAGGAAGAGGAAAAAACCGAGAACTGTTGGTTGGAATACGACTACCAATGAACCCAGGCAGAAGAGAATCATACCTGTCAACATGCCGGTTTTCCGTCCCCGTGTGTCTGCCATTGAAGCCAAAAATGGGCTGAAGATACCCACTACTGATTGTCCGGCAATCAGCCGGGTCATCTGAGCCAGTTCAATGCCCAGCCCCTTCATTAACATCGGTTGGTAGGGAAATACCATTCTGAACCCGGTACTGTAGATCGTCCGGATGATAGTAGTGATAGATAGTTGGCGCCAGGTTTTTCGATTGATTTCCATAAGTCAATCTATCTTACCTTATTTTAACAATGTCATTGCGAGTGACCCTGAGCGAACACGAAGTGGTAATCGAAGGGGAGCGCGGCAATCTCCCGAAAAAAAAAGCGACTGTTGCTCTTCCTCCGCGGTTACAGTGAACACTAGGAGATTGCTTCGCTTTGCTCGCAATGACATTACAATTCTTCGAACAAATCCATCCAATCCGGATTGACTGAATTAATCAAATCAATCTTCTTCTGTCTAGAACCCGCCTTAATTTGTTTCTCCCGCATGATCGCCGCATTGATATCATTTGTTACCTCAAAGTACACCAACTTTGTGAGGTTATACCTTTTGGCAAACTTGCTGCCTTCTCCTGATTTATGTTCAATCAGACGACGGAATAGGTTATTGGTCACGCCGGTATAAAGAGTTGTGTTATTGGAGTTGGTAATGATATAAACGCTATAAATTTTCTCTGACATCTTATTTTGTCATTGCGAGCGAACGCAGTGAGCGCAGCAATCTCCCGAATAAAACGGGCTCTCTGATCGACGTATCAGAAGATCGCTTCGTTGCACTCGCGATGACAGTGAAATTTTATGGTTTTATATTAGTTCGGATTAATTGTCATTGCGAGGAGGGAAGCCCAGCTTCCCGGCGTGGCAATCCCCCGAATAAAACGGGCGATCGTAACTCTTCCTGCGCAGTTACAGTGGACACCAGGAGATTGCTTCACGGAGTTTATCCTGAGTTCAATCGAAGGGTTCGCAATGACAGAAAAACCCCCAACCTCAAATCTGCAGCTCCACCACATCCTCATCCTCCAAGACATGGTCCCGGCTGACCATTTGACCCGCAAAGTCAGCGCTGGTCCCCCAAATGCGGGCGGATTTTAAATTTTCTTGAAAATCTTTGTGCACCTTTCCTGCAAAATCCCCCATTACAGTACCCTTTTCAATCACAAACGGAGCTGTTTTATCAACCTCTTTCCCCGGCGCTTTGGAATAAACCCGGATCACACCCAACTTGTCAAAAATGGTTTGTTTTAAGGTGTCTATGTTATAACCGGTTTTGGTTGAAATGGGCAGCATCGGGTAATCAAGATCGAGCAGTTCCTTAAATATCTGGTAATGTTCTTCGTATTCTTCACTGTCGTATTTATTGACCACCACCAGGCTGGGCACAAACAGCAAAAATCCCTCCACCTCTACCTGTCCTTCCAGGTGCTGGGGAGCAATCCTGTTCTCCTGCAGTTTCTGGTAAATAAACTTCAGCTGACGGACTGGATCTGTATGCAAATCCAGCATGATTAGCACCAGGTCCACCCGGCGGATCAGATTCAGGAACTCCGGATCTATATAATCCTCACTGAAAGGAGGGGTGTCGATCAGCTGCACCTGGATGTTATCAATAGACATCATCCCGGGCATGGGAGACCAGGTTGTAAACGGCACTTGAGAAATTTCCGGTTCAGCGTTGGTTTGGGTTTGAACAAGGGATGATTTTCCCGCATTTGTACAGCCGATGATTACAATCTGCCCGGCGCCTTCTTTGTTAATATGATAGGGTGATACTTGTTTTTTACTTGTCTTTTTGGAGGTGGCAGCCGTTTTAAGTTTGGAGAGCTTTTTCCTTAGATCTGACCGGAGATGATCGGTTCCCTTGTGCTTGGGAATCGTGCTCATCATCTCCTCCAGGTATTTGACTTTATCCTCAGGAGTTGTCGCAGACCGGAAGCGCTCTTCTGCATTAAAATAGTCGGCAGGAAGGTTAGTTGGCATGATT
>CAZHHT010000054.1:0-17937 GCA_964532455.1 uncultured Anaerolineales bacterium | reverse complement strand
ATCTGCAAACTCGGCCCCGACGATTTGGGCTTATGAACCTGTATATGATATCCCTACTTGGCCCGATCCTGACACCGCTATGGCCAGTTTCAGGGATGGGGGTGCGGAGTGGACCGCTATGTTGAATGCTTATAACGAAGAATTCGGTGAAGTTCCGCAGCGCGTGAACCAGAACTTTCGAGTGAATTTGAGGGGATTGGCGATCACGTCGAATTCGCCGCTCGTAGTTGAAGGCGAACCCACATGGATTCAAAACCCCGGCGGTTTCAGCGCCCATGTTGATTCGATTCTCCCCCTACCAATCTACATTCCGGCCATCAAGGAGACCAAAGAAGAGGCCGACGTCGCGCAGAAGAAGTCCGCAATTCGGCAAATAGTGGAAGCATTGTTCACTCGGGAATTGGCAGGCAATCCCGCCATTGAGCAATTCACCCAGGCGGGCGAGGATGTCAGGGAGCTCTTTGCTGGCGAAGAGGGAGACGAGATCGTGCGGAGGATCGAAGGCCGGATCGGAGACGGGATTAGGAGATTCATCGATCTTGATGCCTCGCTGGAGTTTGAACCGCCTGATATCAAGGCAGAGCTCGCGTCAGGAACTTCGTTGCAGCTCATCGATGGCGAATTGCCGACTAAACCTGAACACCAAGGTCACGGGGCGCAACGTGCCCTCGTGCTATCGCTTCTTGAGATCCTGTCTCAGGATAGCCTTGCCAATCTTGAGGGTGAGTTTTTGCGAGGAATTCTGCTACTTATTGAAGAACCCGAAATCTACATGCATCCACAAATGTGCAGAAAGATGCGTGATGTTCTCCTTTCAATCGCAAGGTCTGGAACAGCTCAGGTCATATGTACGACCCACTCGCCAGTATTCATTGACTTGGCGGACCGCCACGATGGAATCGCTATTTTCCGACGATTGGCGGGTGTTGTTGTTGTGGCACAGAGAACCGACGACATATTCGAACAGGGCAATGCCGAGGGAGATAGGGCTAGGTTGCGTATGCTATTGGATTTCGATCCCGCGGTGAATGAAGTCTTCTTCGCCAAGGAAGTCTGCCTAGTCGAAGGAGACACCGAAATAGCCTCCGTGGATGCCGTAGCACGTCGGCTGGCCGAATTGGGGCTCGTGAATTGGAATTCCTATCTGTTAGTGCGACGTGATCTCGCTCTCGTAAATTGTCGCGGCAAGTGGACAATTAGGGCGTTCCAGCGTGTGCTGAACGGATTTGCCATTCCCTACAAAGTTGTGCATGATGTCGATGAGGAGGGCGAGGGCGGTGCGAATGCAGCAATCCTTGACGCTCTCGAGGGTGATGAGGCACGTCGCCTAACGCATGCTCCAAATTTCGAACAGCAGTTGTTTGGTGAGGTGTGGTCGCGAGACAAACCTTGGCGAGCCACGAGAGCGATAGCTCAACTAGGCGAGATTCCTGGTGACCTACGGGAGCTAGTTGAATTCTCAATCGGACGTAGCATCGACGAGCTTCTCAACGGTGAGTAAGGGTAACTAAGTTTGCCGAACCAGGTTTGCAGCATAACCACCGCTGCAGCGGACGCAGGGGAACGCGCCGCTGCCCTTCGCAAGCTCAGGATACTTCGCGAAGCTCATCCGCTAGGCCAGGTAACGAAGTTGCTCAAAATGAGCGAGGATAACCATTCATGATCAAAGTCATGAGTTTCAACATTCGTTATGGATTAGCCGATGATGGAGAAAATTGCTGGGACAAGAGGAAATCTCTTGTAGTCTCACGAGTACGCTCCTTTGATCCTGATTTACTCGGTCTCCAGGAATGCCGCGATGATACCCAGGCTGAATTCGTCAAAAGCAAGCTCTCTGCATATCACTTCTATGGCGTACGTCGGGAAGGCAATGGTGATACTGCGCTTGAAATGGCCCCTATCCTTTTCCGAAAAGCCAGCTTTCAGCTCATCCAGACTGGACAGTTTTGGCTCAGTCAAACACCCCAGTCTCCCGGCAGCAAGAGTTGGGATAGCGTATTCGCCCGTACTGCCACCTGGGTTAAACTACTACACTTACCAACCAGCCGTTCACTAGTGTTCCTCAACACACACTTTGACTACCAACCTGTTGCTATCGCCGAGTCGGCGAAACTATTACAACGGTGGGCTATCCAAACCATAAAAAGGCACCCGCTTGTTCTGACTGGCGATTTCAACACCGACAAGAACTCCCTCGCATATAAGCAGATGAAAGCACATGGAAACCTGGCGGATACCTATCGGCAAGTTCACCCCCAAAGAGATAACGAAACAACCTTTCATGGTTTTGGAGGAACGTCAAGCGAATTGGCTCCCCTAGATTGGATCTTGGTCTCAAAGCACTTCGAAGTCCTTGAGGCGAAGATAGATCGAGCCCAAGAAGGCAAGTTATTTCCATCCGATCACTATCCAGTAACAGCCGTGCTAATCTGGAAAGACCAGGGTGAAAACATGGCCTAACCCCACATGAAGCAGACCCGCCTGTGGCGGAGGGTCAGCGGCGCGAATCGCCAGATTGGGTTACAATTCAGGCAGCATCACCCCGGCAGTATTCAACGACTACGACACTGCAAAATAAGTTCAGTATGTCGCGTACCAGTTATTCGGCGAAGATTCCGTTGACAAGGAATATCGCCCAACGGGCGTTGAAGATATGCCCTACATCATGCGGAAAGTCCCCAGATATTTTATTTTGATGAGAATGTTTGACCACGAGTTGCGGCATTATTAACCGCAACTGCCTGGTAATTGTCGTGATAGAGGAGCCCATGAAAAAATTATCACCCATCCTAATTATCTTATCCATCCTGTTTTCACTCGTTACACCTGCCCCGGCAATCGCCCAAGGGCAAGATTCATGTGATACCGCCATCGTCCATTACAAGCGAAATGGCATCGACTACGAGGGCTGGGGCCTGCACATCTGGGGGCCTACCGCCGTGGAGGTCGTCACCTGGACGGAACCCTACCAACCCACCGGCGAGGATGACTACGGTATTCTTTGGGAAGTGCCCCTGGCTGACGGAGCCGATCATCTCAACTACATTGTCCACAAAGACGATGAGAAAGATCCCGGCCCCGACCAGACCATGACCTTCGCCGATGTCGGTTGCGAGATATGGCTCACCCGTGGCAAAGCGGATCAATTCACCGACCCCGAAGCCGCCATCGCATCGATGGATGCTGCCGCACCCGAACCGGTGCTGATCAGTGCACCCGAAGGCGATGAAAACCAGGCTGTCATCCATTACAGCCGCGCCCTCGGTGACTATGATGATTGGGGTTTGCACATTTGGGGGCCGACCGCCGTGGAGGGCGTCACTTGGGCTGCGCCGCACCAACCCGCCGGGCAGGATGAATACGGCATCTTCTGGGTGGTTGATATGCAGGCCGACGCCGATCACCTCAACTACATCGTCCACAAGGGCGATATCAAAGATCCTGGCCCCGACCAAAAACTACAATTCAACGTGCGCGGCTACGAAATCTGGCTGATTGAGGGCATCGCCGAACAATTTACATCAATGGAGGCCGCCATAGAAGCTTTCAAAGCTGCCAGCCTTGGCAACATCCAAGACAGCGCCAAGGCCTTCTGGCTCAGTAAAAACTATCTCGCCTGGGATGCCGATCTCAGCGTCGACAACCAACACTTCATTAACTACTCACCAGATGGAACCCTCGAACTAACCGAGAGCGGCATCCAGGGTGGCGAGAGTGTCCCGCTGCTCTTCGTCGGCAACATTATGCGCCCCGAAATCGCCGAGAAATTCCCCCATCTTGAGGGAATGAGCATTCTCAAGCTGACCGATGAATATGTGGATATGATCCCCGAGATTCTACACGGCCAGGTAGTTATCTCTGCCCTTTCGGTGGATGGATTGCCCAAAGGTGCTACCGCGATTCAGATTCCCGGTGTTCTCGATGATGTTTATGCCGGGTCCGCCTGGGATGAGATTCTGGGTGTGGAATTTGAAGGGGGCGTGCCCACCCTGAGGGTTTGGGCACCAACCGCAATAACCGTCAGCCTGCTCCTTTACAGTGACAGCACCACCTCCAAGGCTGAGGAAATCCCCATGGAGTTTAATCCCGCTACCGGAATTTGGTCTGTCACTGGAGAAGCCAACTGGAAGGGAAAATTCTATCTCTACGATGTCGAAGTTTTCGTCCGTCAAGAAGGCAAGCTGGTGCACAATTTGGTCACGGATCCTTACTCTTTCTCGCTGGCGATGAATTCGACCCGCAGCCAGATCGTTGACCTGAACGACCCCGCATTGATGCCCGATGGTTGGGATGCGCTGGAGAAACCCGAGCTAACCGCCTTTACCGACATCGTACTTTACGAGCTACATGTGCGTGATTTCAGCGTCATTGACGAGACCATACCCGAAGAACAGCGCGGTACATTCATAGCCTTCACCAACCCGGAGAGTAACGGCATGCAGCACCTCAACCGCATTGCTGACGCGGGTGTAACCCACGTGCACCTGCTGCCGGTTTTCGATATTGCCACCATCAACGAAGACAAATCCCAGTGGCAGAATGTCGATTTCACCGCTCTCGCCGGGCTTCCATCAGATTCCGAAGAACAACAAGCTATCATCAATAGTATTCGCGGTCAGGATGGTTTCAACTGGGGCTACGATCCCTATCACTACACCGTGCCTGAAGGCAGCTACAGCACTTCTCCCGATGGTGCGACCCGAATTCTCGAATTCCGTCAGATGGTGATGGGTTTAAGTGATGCTGGCCTGCGGGTGGTCATGGATGTGGTCTATAACCACACCAACGCCAGCGGGCAGAGTGAGAAATCAGTGCTGGACAAGGTTGTTCCGGGTTACTACCACCGCCTGAACACCAGGGGGGCGGTCGAGACCAGCACCTGCTGCCAGAACACGGCCACCGAACACGCCATGATGCGCAAGCTGATGATCGACTCGGTGCTCACCTGGGTCACGGCCTACAAAGTGGACGGTTTCCGTTTCGACTTGATGGGGCATCACATGGTTGAAGATATGGTCGCACTACGGGAAGCATTGAATGAACTCTCCGCTAAAGCCGACGGGGTGAATGGTGAAATGGTCTACGTGTACGGCGAGGGCTGGAACTTCGGCGAGGTTGCCGATAATGCCCGTGGCATCAATGCTACTCAAACCAACATGACCGGCAACCGGGTTGGCAGTTTCAACGACCGCCTGCGCGATGCCGCTCGCGGTGGAAGCCCCTTCACCGATCAGCGTGAGCAGGGCTACACTACCGGTTTGTACACCGATCCCAACGAGTACACAACCCTTGGCGCCGAAGCCCAACTCGCCAAGCTGCTCGAACAGAAAGACCTGCTGCGCGTCACCCTGGCAGGCAACCTGGTAGATTACGAACTGATCAACGCCGCCGGAGATACGGTCACGGGTATCGAGGTGCTTTACAACAACACCCAAGCTGCTTACGCCGCAAACCCCGAAGAGAACATCGTCTACGTTTCAGCCCACGATAACGAGACACTCTTCGATGCCGTGCAGTACAAGCTGCCGCTGGATGCCACCCTTGAGGAGCGCGTCCAAGCCCAAAGTCTGGCACTCAGTTTAGCATCCTTTAGCCAGGGTGTGCCCTTCTACCACGCCGGAAGTGAGATACTACGCTCCAAATCCATGGATCGTGACAGCTATGACTCCACAGACTGGTTCAATGCCCTCGACTGGACCTACACCGACAACGGATGGGGGCACGGTTTGCCGATACAAGATAAAAATGGTAATTCCTGGCCAGTGATTGGCACCTATTTGGGTAACCCTGATATTGCCCCCGGTCAAGCAGAAATTTTGGCAGCGCAGAAACTCTTCGAACAATGGGTTTCGATCCGCAAGAGTTCTCCGCTCTTCCGCTTGCAGACTTCCGAGCAAATCAAAGAACAGGTTCAATTCCACAACACCGGGCCGGATCAGGTTCCAGGCTTAATCGTCATGTCGATAAGTGACAATGCTGAGAAGCGGCTGGATATGAATTACGATCTGATTGTTGTCCTGTGGAATGCCGACCCAGACGAGGTCAACTTCACACTTGAAAACTTGGATGCTGGCGAGTTGGATCTGCATCCCTTGATTTTAGATGCGCACAATTCCCGGGCATCCTATGATGTTGGTTCGCAAACCTTCACATTACCCGGTCGTTCGGCCGTTGTATTCGCACGAGAAAATCTGGCGCCTTTGGTCGAAGAACCCACAAAAGAAGCTGCCCAACCTGAACTTGCGGCAGAAACGGTTGGAGCTGAACCAATTGCGATCTGGCTCCTGATCATCGGGGCAGCCGTCCTTGTTAGCCTGACCGGATATGGAATTCTTCTTCAATTCCGCAAGAAACGCAAGTAGATCAGGTTCTGATCTGGGACCTGCGCAGCCAGTTCGATTCGAGTCAACTAACGCCTCACTGTGAAAATTCACTAGAGTTTAGTAGTGGATTTTTTATTTAACTATTTTGGTATTTAAGAAAAATAATCAATTTGGCGAGGAAAATGTTTTTATTGTTTTCCTGTAATTATTTGTTTATTTATCTGATCAGATTTAAATGTGGCATTGCTTTGTATTCTCAAATCGATATTACTTCAGGAATGTCTCTTTATATATTGTTTAATTAATTGAATAACTATTTAAATCACAATATTTTGTGTATTAAGACCAAATAAAGTGCTTAATTTATAATATATTGTGGATTAATACTACAAATTCTGTTGTATAATATATGTAAAGAATAGTTGTAATAATCCACAAATAATTGTTAGTTAAAGTTGTTTAATAGATATAACCCACAAAATTTTGTGAATTATTTTCTAGATATGAAATATAATAGTAGAAAAAGCACAATAATTCAGATAAGGAGGTTTGACAAGAGAGTATGACTTACCAAATTGATTTCTCAATTGCAACTAGTAAGCAGATTGAAAAAGCTTTGTGTAAACAACTGGAAAATATTAGACTCTCCCGTAACGTAACACAAATACGGCTTGCGAAGGAAGCTGGGGTCTCACCGAATACTATTGGTAATTTAGAGAAAGGCAAAGGGATATCATTGGATACATTCATCAGAGTCTTGAGTGGACTAGGAATTCAACAAAACTTAGAAGCATTACTACCAGATCCAAGTGTTCGACCTATTGATCGTGTGAATATTGGAGGAGCAGAACGCAAACGTGCCAGCTCAAAAAAAACAAATATTGAAAAAACTCCATGGATATGGGGAGATGAAGTAGAAAATAAAGAATGAATAATGCCAAAGTACTACTGTGGGGAAGTGTGATTGGGGCAGTTTCATGGTTAGATGATAGAGAAATAGGAGTATTCCAATATGCTCCTGATTTTGTAGGAAGTGGTATTCAAACCTCTCCCCTAATGATGCCCCTGAATGAATTTCCATATGAATTTCCAGCTCTCGCAAAAAATACGTTTAGGGGTTTACCTGGGCTATTGGCTGATTCCCTTCCAGATAAATTCGGAAATGCCGTAATTGATGCCTGGTTAGCTTCTCAAAATAGGACTGCAGCAAGTTTTAATCCGGTTGAGCGTCTTTGTTATATTGGACAGCGTGGTATGGGAGCATTGGAGTTTGAACCCACAATATTTGGGCCGACTACAAAAGAAAAAGGGGTTGAATTAGAAAAGCTTGTGGAACTTGTGAATTACATCCTTGATCAAAGGGCAGGCTTAAAAGGTGTTTTGGCAGGTACTGATGATCATGAAGTACTTGATGACATTCTGCTAGTAGGAACGTCTGCTGGCGGTGCTCGGGCGAAAGCAATCCTTGCATGGAATCGAAATACAAACGAATTTCGTTCTGGACAATTAGATTTTGAACCGAGTTTTGAACATTGGCTCTTGAAATTTGATGGAATTACAGATAATCGCGATAAGGAGATTGCTGACCCATTAGGATACGGAAAAATAGAATATGCATATCATAGAATTGCAGTGAAAATTGGAATAAACATGACAGAATGCAGACTCCACGATGAAGGTGGGCGAAGCCATTTTATGACTAAACGGTTTGACAGGACTGACAATGGTGAAAAAATACATGTGCAAACTTTAGGTGCAATTGCACATTATGATTACAATCAAGCTGGAAGTAATTCTTATGAACAAGCAACTCAGGTTATGAAACGTTTGGGCTTACCAAGAGAGGATTTAGAACAACAAGTTTTAAGAACGATTTTTAACATTATTGGTAGGAATCAAGATGACCATGTAAAGAATATTGCTTTTCTGATGGATCGCGGAGGAAATTGGACCTTATCACCCGCATATGATTTGATATATTCTTGGAATCCAAAAGGAGACTGGACAAGTCAGCATCAAATGAGTGTAAATAATAAGAGAGATAATTTTACCAGGGATGATTTGGTATCTTTTGCATTGACCGCGGGATTAAAAAAGCAGCTAGCAGATGATATGATTAGCCGTGTGATTTCTGAATTCAAAAGATGGCCTGATGTTGCATCATCTATTGGTGTATCATCAGAATATGTTGATAAAATTCAATTTAGTCTAAGGCTTAATATTTAGCTGGATATTTGTATATGTAATATTGCATGACCAATAACTATGGTTCGAGATCTTTCCACCAACGTCCACACGCAAAGCGAATCCACCCTTTCCAGGTGGATTTTTGCTTTACTGATGAAGATTACCCACCAGCCCTTGCAGTGGGTTAAAATGAGTTTGGGTTCCGACTCCTTGATGAGTTAAAGTAATTATTTATAACTCATAGGGTACCTGGGCAGTCAAATCCTTTTTATTATCCCTGCCTGACCATTACTTTCCCTTATCTGGCTGGAGCGAGTGAAATGTGGCTTCCTCAGACTATAAAATAACAATGAATTCAGCTCAGTTTGATTTCAACATTGTGTATAATGAAAATACCAGGATAATCAAAAGTAGTAGTCGCTGGAGAGATGTAGAAAAGATTTTCGCTGGACGCGGCCGCTAGCGACTATCCCGCCAGGCTGTCGTCTTCCTGCGATAAGGACTGGATGAAATGAGCAGTCAATCTTTCACCAGAATATTCCTGGCTGTGTTGCTTCTGGGGACATCGATGTGTGCCAGGGTCCCTTCTTCCGTGACCAGACCCACAATGCCACCCCAGATAACGCTGACAAGCCCGCCAGCAACTAACACATCGGTGGCACCCACCTTAACCCCGGAAATTCTGGCAAATACTCCAGGGGCATTTTCAGCCCAATCCCCAAGCGTTCGGCTCGACTGGTATCTCGAGAAACAGGATGGCTCTTTGTCATTTTGGATCTATATTATCAACCCCAATCTCGAGCCTTTATCCGATAGTAAAGCGAAGGTCGTGTTATATGATGCCTCATTCACGCCCCTGGTTGAAAACGAAGAACCATGCGGCAGTGTTGAATCGTTTTCTGAGTGTTGGGTTGTGATCGATTTTGACGAATCCTTTATCCCCGATGAGTACACTGACTATAACATCTTCATTGAGATGACCTCTCCACAAGGAGAGCTCATAAAAGCCCAATTGAATGATCAACCCCTATCAGGCAAGGAGGGAGTGGCTGTTAGCAAAGAGCGGATACTGCCGAAAGCGGAAGTTCAGATCAATTGGGAAATACCATTGGATGGGTATGAACCAGGCAAGGATGTCCAGGCACAGATGAGCACCCGGTTATCTCGGGGCCAACTTGAGCTAAGTTTAGCGTGTCTGCAGATCACTGAACTGCGCGAATATTACGACGGAGAGCAAGAATACAGAACTCTTGCAGAAACCTGCCAGGAGGTCTCGCTGAGCGCTGAGGGAGCAAAATCCCATCTGCTCTCCCTTGATTTTAAACCCCCCGGTTTCACCTGGATCGAACAGGAAGACCCTGGAGGAAAATACAAACCACTGGAAATAAGGGCGCAGGCAGAGCTCAAGTATCACGGTGTTACCTTGGCAGAATCGGAGAATGTACTCCACTTGCCGCCGGTGGAGGTTACTTCCTCCTGGTGGGAACGCAATGGAGTGAAAATTGATCAGTATCAGCCGGAGAAATTGCACACGGCAAACATTATCATCCAATCCCTTGCTAATGATCCCCATCCTCACCCACTACAGCTCAGCGTAAGATATACAGAACATGACCCGGAAGAGTGGTTGCTAAGTGGGATATTTCTTTTGTTCATCCCCTGCCTGTTCGGTTTATGCGAAGATGAGGTAATCGTGTACACGCAGATGGATGAGATTCTTCTGGCTGCCGGTGAGCAGACTGTGTACAACGTTCCTGTCCAGCTGCCGGAGCAGCCAACCGGGGAGGTGGGAATTGGGGGACGTTTCTTCCTTGCTCTGGCTTTTGAAGGAGTGACAATTTGGCGAGGTGAAATGATATCCCAAATGCCCTGATCCTGACTAGCAGGGACTGCCCCGCCAGGATTAGCCTTGAGTTTATCGAAGGGTTACGCAAAAGTCCCGGCTTTGGGCTGGAACCGAGTATCGACCTACATCGATGCTTAAGCTTTCCACTTACCCCATAGACCACAGAAGATTAAGCGTCCCTGGAGAGGGACGCTCAGCGTAGCTCCTGCTACGACTTTCGCGAAGCATCCTGTAAGGGCAGTCGTCACTAAAAACAACTTATAAGCCTTTCGCCAATTATTACAGCAGTTAAAAAACCAGTATTTTCAGGAAGCCCTTCCTTTAGTTGATGACTATATTCACTTTTACAATCATGATTAAATCTAGCTAAAAAACAAAACTGACGCCTTTGGAACTTAGACGTCAGTTTGTATAATTACCCAAGAGAGGGTTTTATTTAATTGTCCTGTTTACGGGGTTCAGTCCAAATTGAAGAGCGGTTTTTATTTGCCATAATCAAATCTCCAAAAAGGAAATTCCACCCCTTTTTGAGGGGGATATAAATTACCCGCCAAGCAGCGGAATTCCCCTATCCTCAAACCCCTAATACCATTGATTGACAGCTGGTAAGACCAGTGTTATAATTATTACACGAACAGGTATTACCAGTTACCGAGTCATGACCAAAGAGCGGACCATGAGTAAACCTATTGAAGAACGGGCTACAGATCGAGCGGAGCGGCATCTCATTGAGGGGATCGTCAGCGGCTCGTTTCCCCCAAACACAGATCTGCCTGGTGAGCGGACCCTGAGTAAAGACCTTAATATTGCGCGCCCTGCCTTACGGGAAGCCATGCAGCGGTTGAGCCGTGATGGATGGCTTGACATTCAACAGGGAAAGCCAACTCGAATCCGCGATTATTTAAAGGATGGAAACTTAAATATCCTGGCCGGGCTTCTTAAGGCTGATCCTGACCTGGTTCCTAACCTAGTTCCCGATTTGCTGGAAATGTGGCAGTTGTTAGCTCCCCAGTACACTTCCTCATCAGTGCGGCGAGCCCCAGGATTAATTATTGATTTGCTGGAGGGCTTTAGCCGTGTGCCCGATGAAGCAGAAGAGTATGCCCGCAGCATGTGGAAGCTGCATCACATGTTAATCGCCTACTGTGACAACCTCGTCTACGGCTTAATCTTTAACACCTTCAAAGATTTTTATCACCAACTCGCGACCTATTATTACACCAACCCTGAACACAGGGAGATGGCGCGGGACCTCTGGGCAGGGATGATTCCCAGCATTGAAGCCCTGGATACAGAAACCACATCCCAGCAAGTTTTCTCATTTATCTCCAATACAACCGAGTTCTGGAAAAATATCACCTTTGAACAATATCAAAAGGAGGTTTTGGATGATTCCAGGCAGCTAGAGGTCAAAGAAGAAAAAAGAAAAAAGAAAAAAAAGAAATAATGAGAGCGAGTGCCCGGTTCGCGATGTTAGCCCATCGCGATATCAGGCGGATAAAACCGGACACTTGTTCACCGCCCATGAACATATTCACTTGTAGTATACCAGGAGCAAATCAAAGATGGCGCCCCTACCTACCAACCCCAAACCAACAAAGTCTCTCGCCCTGCGCGTCGTCGGTGAGGTGCTTTCCCAATTGCTGAATGTGCCCCTGCTTTCGGGAGCTTTAATTACCTTTGTTTTCTTCAAACTCCCTATCAATCTTCCCAACCGCGTGGAGGGGTTTGGCTGGGCCTTGTTGTTCATCAGCCTGATTCCCCTCTGCAGCCTGCTGTTTTACATTCCCGGCAAGGACAAGAACTGGCCAAGGATCATTAAACGGCAGCGCACCGCCAGTTTCATCTTGATGATCATCAGTTACCCAATTGGCTTTATTATCCTGCGGCTGATTGATGCCCCGCGAATTTTTGAGGCCATTGCAGTCGACTATACCCTGATCACGCTGGGTCTGATTATTTTTAATTTGCTCCTGCGCTACAAGGCCAGCGGCCATGCCGCAGGCGTAGCAGGGCCAGTTGCCGCAATTCTCTATTTCTTCGGATTAATAGCTTCGCCGCTGGCATCCCTCATCCCCCTGGCGATATTTGCCCGCATTGCAGCCAAGGGTCACAACTTCTGGGAGTTGGTCACAGGTTCGGTAATGTCAATCTCTATCACCGTGCTTACCTTATTCCTTTACGGGTTTATTCCCCTGGGACCGATACAGTAGGCCAGAAAACGAGATCGAGCGAAGATGGGGAGTTTGGATTTTTCCCTTCCCGCTAATGCCCAATACCACTAACAAGAATAGCTCGATGAAACCATCGAGCGACTCTTTGATTAAACCCGGTTTGAGCACAGACGGGAAAGGAACAAAAATACAAAATCTCATCATGCTATACTAAGTTTATACTTCAGGACGAATCATACGATTATTTTGCTAATATTCTCCCCACGATATTATGGATCATTGGTACTGCGACTAATTGAAATTGGAGAGGAAAATCCAAAAATGAATATAGAAAAACGATTTCAAAGAAAAATATCAATGACTGTTCTTCAAAGGCAGTGCCTGATCATAGTCACTCTTCTGTCTACGTTATTACTACTAACTATTTGGCCGAGATTTCGAACTGATGCCATGAGTATTGATTGGTATGTGTATCTGATCCTGGTGATTGTTTTTCTGATACCAATAATCAAGAGGAAATAATTCTTTCACAAAGCCAGGTGTTAGGCCGATTAAGAAATTCAATATGGGGATATGAATAATAAATTCAAATAATATAACCGGTTCGAGGCGCCCCAACACAAGAGTGTTGGGATTCTAGGCTAAGCGATTTCTTTCTTCATTACGCTTTGAGCAAAGGGAGAAACTTGATCATTTGGGGATCGAAATAAGAACGCTGGGTTGAAAATAAATAAATTTTGGTTCGAAGCCAGTACCCAGTTTTCTATGATTTCCAAGTTGTCAACTTTGAATCAAAAAAATTCAGGATATCAAAACCTCACCTCAAAAATCTAGAGGCGGTAATATTGTTTTATCCGGGATTACGACTGGAACTTTAGACCTTCGCGTTACGAGTTCCAGTCTGGTAAAGACTATCTTATCAGGAAAACACAGCCAACGAGCTAACCCAATGGTCTCCAGTTAATTTAATTTGCAGATTGATGGCTAAATCGATTTACAAATTATTCATTACCCTAGAAGGACTGAATAAATCCAGTAATGAGTTCACAACTTCATCTGCCATCTGCAGCTTTGAACGAGGATGTGTGTTTGTGACAGCCAGGGAATACATCCCCGCAGAGTTAGCCCCCTTGATGCCTAAAGGCGAATCTTCAATCACCAGACAATCTTTCACAGGGATTTGGAGCGCATCAGCAGCGTGGAGGAAAATATCGGGGTTGGGTTTTGGTGGTAGATGGGCGCCGGAAATTACCATCTTAAAATAATCTTTGATACGAATTTCATCGATTGTGGCCTGGATTAAAAAATCTACCGATGAGGAAGCGATCCCTTGCATAACGCCCTTTGATTTAAAATACTCCAAAGCATCGAGGACACCAGGAAGCGGTTGCAAATCCCCCTTTATCAGATTGCAAAACGCCGCACCATGCGTTAGTAGAATTTCCTGAATAAACTTTCCTGTCGGTGGTTCTCCAAGCGTGGCTGTAAGAACATTCTGAATATTCGTACCAAAGGTTTGCAGATAAATTTCCCTGCTGAATTCTATTTGGAATGATGCCAAAGTGGATACCATTGCCTGATAATGATATTCGCCAGTATCCGCCAAGACACCATCCATATCCCACAAAACAGCAGAGATTTTTTCGAGTGGAATCATATAGTCTCAAGTATTTCGCGGAACCGGGCAGCATTTTGAGTTAGATCAGGCGACTGCCGGTGCAGGTTACCGCTGACCAAATAGGCGACATCTCTTCCATATACTGTCAGCATGTCTGCAAATGACTCCGGGCTGATCCCTCCACCTGGGCCGGGGAAAATCGCCTTGATCTGCCCCATAGGGACCGCACAACCATCCGTAATTCTGCGACAGTCATCTCTGCTGTAGGAAAACCTTCCAATGTAATTGGGCATCACGCTAATGTCTGCTCCGGCCAGCCGCATCATCTGTCCGTGCAGCACAAAGTGATCTACCCCAAAATCCGGGCTGAGCGCAAAGCTGCCCATAAAAGCCGGATGAGTGATAATCGGAAGATTGATGGAATCGTCCTCGGCGACACGGCGCACAAAATCCAGACCGCAAAACCCGGGCAACAACATCAGACCGGTCACTCCAGCTTCCTTAGCAAAATAAATTCGCTCAAGCATAGTTTCAGATGGGCCGGTGACGTTCGGGGCATAGAGTGTTTTAAAGCCAGTTTTTGCATTTGCCTTGGCAACTGCTTCCACGATCCGCATCACACGCTCTTTGAATGGCGCGAAAGGCTGATTTGCGATGCCATGATCATCCTTAATGATATCTAATCCCCCCAGCGCTAATTTATAGGCCATATCTGCCAATTGTTCAACCGAGAGACCAATCGGCTTGATAGCAGTGAAGAGCAATGGACGCTGCGGCTCACCAAGCAATTCCCGTAACCCTGCAACCCCAAAACGGGGACCTCTGAAGTGGTTGAGCAAATCATCCGACAGGTCTAGTGCCATCAAGCGCAGAGCAGGCTTCATGCTGATATTGCCAAAGATGACGTTAATCAGTTGGGGGAACTCGTAGCCGCTGATTTCGTCGGCATAGGAAATCACAGTTTCATAACGATCAGGGCCTGTAGGCTCAAACGTTTCAATGCGCCCAAAAACGTGTTCTCGAATGCCCCCTTCCGGCACAAGGTCTGCCGGATACTCGATAGTTTGTTCGATGCAAATATCTTCTGCACGAGCGCGTGCGGTCTTTTCATCGCCGAGAATTTGATAGCGTACACGAAAACGTGAACCGGTAACAGATAGGGGAAAAGAAGGAATAATACTCATAAGGCCTCCGCTTTTGCTTCACTAGGGATACCATCAAGACGCACAACCAGGAGATCGGTTCCGGTAATATCCAGGTTCTCGCCCAAGATTCCAGGAGCGTTGAAGGGCTTGTGCGTGGAGATAGGCATGTGTTGAATAGAGCCGCCGTTGTTTTTGATTGTATGTTCTAGCCCACGTCGACAAATCTCCGCAGCGACCCGGCGTTCTTCTGCTTGCCAGTTTTGGCTGTTCGTCTTTTTCCTCAAAGAATCCTGTTAAGACTAACACCATTATACAGAGAAAGCCCTGAAATGGTGTTGTGCGGGGTGATTTAATCCCATTTCAGGGCTTCTTCGAAATGATAAATTTCTCTTTTTTTTTCACCCTTCCACAGGGGCATCACCGTCAGCGGTGCGCTCTAGATAATCGTGTACCTTTTCTTTATTCTTGCGCAGCCAGAACCAAAGCGCAAAGTAAACAATCAGCAGAACCGCAATCCATAACCAGCTTTGGTTAAGGAAGGCTGGGAAGATCATGACATGCCCCCATTATTTGTACCACTCCTTATGTTAGTCCAACCAGCTGAAATTGGGTAGTGGGAACCATGATCGTTTCTGGCACTGGCGGTCGATAACCCAAAGCGCTGTGCGGCCTGATCGTGTTGTACTCCTTCCTCCACATCTCAATCAGAATCTGAGCTTCTTTCAACGTATAGAAGATCTCTCCATTGAGCAGCTCGTCTCTCATTTTCCCATTGAAGGATTCAATATAGCCGTTCTCCCAGGGGCTGCCGGGTTCAATGAACAGCGGCTTGATCTGCAAATTGGACAGCCAGCTGCGACACGCTTGGCTGTGAACTCCGCTCCATTATCAGATCGGATGTGAACGGGTACTCCTCTCTGAATAAATAACTCCGTCAGAACAGATAGCACATCTTGATGAGTAAGCCTTCTGTCCACTCTCGATGCCAGGCATTCCCGGGTATACTAATCTATCACATTCAGGATCCGAAAGGGAACCCCGTTATGGGTTCTAGCCTGCATGAAATCATAGCTCCAGACATGACTTGGAAAAAGCGGTTTCAGCCGCACAATAGAGACATCATTGAGCCACAGCCGCCCTCTTTTAGGCTGTTTCTGAGGGACTTTCAGACCTTCCTGACACCAGATCCGCTCCGCGTTGCGCGTTTGTGATTGACGATCCACCCTTCGTTTCTCAGCAGCGCGGTCACTCTGCGATAACCGTAGCGCCCGTATTGGCTGGCCAGATCAATGACCCTGGAGGTCAGGAAATCTTCATCATCGGCTGGACGTTTATTGTACCGCTGGGTTGCGCGCGATTGCCCCACCACCCGATAGGCTCTGCGTTCAGACACATCCAGGGTTTCAATTGCCTGATTGACAGCTTGGCGCTTCCTGTCAGGTGAAATTATTTTGATGTCAGTCCACCCTTGGTGCTTCCCAGGACCTCCTTGAGAATGGCGTTATCCAAAGATAGATCCGCGACCAGCTTCTTCAGCTGTGTATTTTCTTTTTCCATTTCTTTGAGCTTCCTAGCCTGGGTGACATCCATTCCCCCATATTCCCTACGCCAGCGATAATAAGTCTGTTCGCTGATTTCCAGGGTTTTGCAGGCCTGTCTCACTGTTTTCCCCTGGCTGACGCGTTAGCGGACTTCAGCTTCACGCAATTTGGTGATGATCTGTTCTGGTGTATAGCGTAAGCGTTTTGCCATGTTTCCTGCCTCCTGTATGTACTAATCCTAACATTACTTTTGATTAGTTTTTTGGGGGCAAGTCACAGTTTGTCGACCGATCCAATTTTAATGAGTAGGCCTTGATCGCCAATCGCGTAAATACTCCTTATGCTATGTTTCGCTTAAGGACGCTAAAACCTTAGGGTCTTACCATCCACATTGAAACATAACGCCCAAGTTCTTATCGCGCAAGTGAAACATAATTAACCGTTAGCCTATTGCCTCCAAGAAAGTTTCCCATATAATACCCAGTAAACCTTTTTCGCAAGAGGTGAGAAACGAAATTAAAAGAGAGGAAAAAAAAATCTTATGGATGAAAAATACAACATCACCTACGTTGATAAACCTGAAGAATCTGCCTGGGGGATCATTGGACGAGGCGTTAGCTATTACAACAAAGAACAAGCAGGTGATAATAAGTTTCAACGCCTGTGTTTTGTTCTTAACGCGCCTGACCAAGAAATTGTCGGAGGGGTGCTAGGCGAAGTCTATTGGGACTGGCTTTATATCGATCTATTATGGGTCAGAGACGAGCTTCGTGGTTGCGGCTATGGGCGTCGCCTGTTGACGCAGGCTGAAGATGAAGCGCGGGGGCGTGGTGCAAAGAATGTATATTTGGACACATTCAGTTTTCAAGCCCCAGACTTCTATAAACAACTTGGCTATCAGGTATTTGGTGAACTGCAAGATTTCCCTTCTGGGTATCAACGCTACTTTTTCACCAAACAACTTTAGAATAAGTGCGTCACAATCCACAACTATTGGAAAATAATAAAAGGTCTGACAGTGTATGCAAACTGTTAGCTCGTTTGAGATGGGGCTGTCTGAAAAGTCAGCCCCTTTTCAGTTTAATAAAAGAAATTCGAAGAAA
>CAZHHT010000053.1:0-18224 GCA_964532455.1 uncultured Anaerolineales bacterium | reverse complement strand
TGACGCGGTAGTGATCACCCTCTTTCTCCAATTCTTCTTAACTCTTATTCCGGATGAATTAATTGACGAACACAAAATTGAACTGGAATTACAAGAGAAGAATACCAAATCCAGAGATAACATCATTGAGGGGGAATTCTGGGAAGAATAGTTCTACTTCCTTTAAAAAGGAAAACTCCCCTTATCCACCCGGGGAGTTTTTCTATGTGACAGGGAAATCTAGAAATACTCTTCTTCATCATCGCTGTCATCAAATTTTAATTCAAATTCTACATCCTCTCTAGGTTGACGAACCCATAACTGGATTAAGTCTCCTTCGTCTGACTCTTCATTATGAGCTGCGAGGATGATGATTTCATCCGTGAGCCCTTCCTCAGTGCGGTATTCAAGCACGATGGATTTTTTGTTCTGCCAGGCATTGATGCAGCGGGCAACCAGGGAATACCCATCAAACGCCCTCAGCTCAGTAAAATAGGTATCAAACTGTCCCGGGCTATCTGCGACGCCCTGGATCCACAAACCATTCACTTCGCGGAATTCCGGGGTTGGTCCTTCAATGATGGTTATTTTTTCTGTCATCACCTGCTTGGATGTGATTAATCCAATTCCTCCACTTATGGCTATCTTACCATAATTTTTGGTGGAGTAAACCTTACGGTTTTCACAGCTCTTCCAGAGAAAAATAACAGCTGAGAACTTCCCTGAATTGATAAGTCCTCTTATACCTATACGAAACCACCTTTGTGCTGGGTTCCTCTTTTATGAATCCAGTAAGAAACAATAAATCTTTTCTAACCTGCAGTATAATGAGAAAAACTGACACTAAATTCAATTTTGTTTCTGATAGATTCTTTTTTTGATAGACTCTTCCCCCAGTCTATCGTTAGCTGGGCTTTTCCCAAGGCAGGAATTGAATGGATACCTTACAGATTGTTGCCATCTCTTCTAAACCTGATTTTCCCAACTTGATCAGGGAGAGTCTTCAATCGTCCCCTCACAACCGCCAGTCCGTTCCTCCCCTTCAAATTGATTATCTTTCCTCTCTTAATGAGGAAATTCCTGAAACCCTTACTTTGTCTGCCCGTGTTGTACTGATTGATTTTGAGTTTCTAGGCGACGATTGGGAAGATGGGATAAAACTTGTCCAAGAGAATTTTCCCGGACGAGTTTTGGTTTTGATCTCTGAAGGAGATCAACCTGAAAAGCCTCCTTTTTTTCAAGTTGAAAATCCAATTTATTTAATAACCAGAAATGATCTCTCCAGCTCGTTATTTTCTTCCCTTTTATTAATGCTTGCCACTCAATCTGAACTAATCCAATCAAACAATGCCTTCCGGGACAATTTACACCACAGGGAAAGCGAACTTCTTTCCTTGAGAAAAGCCAGCCTTCATCTCACCTTAAATCTATCTTTAGATTCTGTCCTGGAAGCTATTCTGGAAAGTGCCATGGAATTGGTTATTGGAGATGATACACATATCTTTTTATTCGAACATGGCGTTTTGTCCTTTGGCGCAGCTATATTTGACGGGGTCCGGCAAAACAAACCCATCATGAACCCCAGGCAACACGGCTCTACTTACCAGGTAGCGAGGGAAGGGGTTATGCTGGTTGTTAACGACGTTATGTCTGATCCCCTCTTTGAAGACCAGCGGTGGGAAGGGTCAATCATCAGTCTTCCGCTAAAAATTGGAACCAAAGTGCTGGGCGTGATGAATGTTGCCTTAAGGCGTCCCCACAATTTTAATGAAAATGAAATCCAGGCCTTGAAATTCTTAGGTGGCCAGGCAGCAATTGCAATCCAAAACGCAAACTTATATGAACAAGCCCAGCAAGAAATCTCGGATCGGAAAAAGGCTGAAAAAGCCATCCAGCATCTGGCCAACCACGATGCATTGACTGGGCTGCCAAACAGGAGATTATTTAACGAAAGAATCAACCTTGAAATCTCGCGCTCCCGAAGGAACAAACAAAAAATAGGCATCATGCTGTTTGATCTCGATCATCTGAAAAATGTAAATGACTCCTATGGACATAATGTGGGAGATTTACTTTTGCAGGCAGTTGCCCAAAGATTACTCGGTTTGTTAAGAAAAAGTGATACCGTTGCCCGCATGGGAGGAGATGAGTTTCTCTTAATCTTGCCTGAAATGAATCAACCGGAAGATGCTATCCTTACTGCAGAAAGAATCCTGAGCGCCCTGAGTACCCCCTTTCTTCTGGATTCACATGAAGTGCTTATTACCACCAGTATTGGAATTGTCTTTTTCCCAGATGATGGGGAAGATGCAAATAGCCTAATTAAAAAAGGCGATATTTCCATGTATATAGCCAAAGAAAAAGGCGGCAATGTATACCATGTTTACACAGAATGATCATTAATGCCTTTTTCTTTGGCTAGAACATACTATACCCCCAGGTGTCTTGTAGTCTTTGAATTCCAAAATATCCAATGTACCAGTTAATTCTGCTGATCCCAACCAGCGTAGATATCAAATCATTTGATGAAGGCTGGCCTTCAGTTCTGGAAGCCATAGAACAAATGCCGGGGCTCCTCGGGGAGTCTGTATCCCGCGTTGATCAGCTGCTCTACGGACAAGAATGCTTACATAGAATCTATACCTTTTCTTTCCCGGACCAAAAGACCCTTGAAAAGGCTCTGATCTCCACTCCCGGAGAAAAAGCAGGAAAGATTGTCCATGATCTGACTGGAGGGAGGGTAACCCTGCTGACTGCGGAATTTCAGGAAGATTCACTAGATCATATTCAATCATTTTCCTTCCAGAAAAACGACTCATGAAAACCACCTCTAAAAACCCTTTTTTAAAGTGGATTATTCTCCCTCTGATTATCATTATCACAGTCTCTGCAGGGTTCTTTATTTACCAGATGTTAAAAGGAACTTCTCCCCGAACCGGACGAGTGATAAGCTGGATCCGCAATCCTCTAAAACACCAGGATTGGGAAACTGCAGCTCTCTCTCGCTGCAGTGAATCAACTCCTTTTCTCTTCCCAACTGATGGTTATATCGGATACCTCTGGGATGATTCCTTCCGCCCGGGACACCGTCATCAAGGTATTGATGTCTTTACCAGCGAATCTTCAGGGGAGACTCCAGTCTACGCCGCTTATGATGGCTATCTTACTCGTCTTCCTGATTGGAAATCCTCCCTTATCCTTCGTGTTCCCCGTGACCCTCTTCATCCCCAGAACCAAATTTGGCTCTACTACACTCACCTGGCGGACCTTAATGGTAACTCCTATATTATGGATGATTTTCCTGCTGGTATTTCTGATTTCTTTGTGGAAGAAGGAACCCTGCTTGGTTACCAGGGAAATTTCTCCGGCACGATTGGAAAACCGGTAGGAGTTCATCTTCATTTTTCCATAGTGATGGACGATGGAAAAAACAGTTTCCTGAATGAATTAAATATCCATAACACATTGGATCCATCTCCGTATTTTGATCTTCCTCTAAACGGAAAGACTAATCATGGAGTCATCCCTGTCTGTCAGAGTCAGGGTACCTCACCATAAAACTATTTAAAAGGAGGAGTAAAATCCCATGAAAGAATACAAAAATATCCTCACTGAAATTATAGGTAGAGTTGGAATAGTTACTCTTAACAGACCTAAATCATATAATGCCTTGAATTATCAGCTTCTCTCAGAATTGATGGATGCTTTAACTTCCTTGGACAATGACAAGTCTATTGGTGCCATGGTTATCACTGGAAACGAAAAAACCTTTGCGGCCGGTGCAGATATCATTGACATGGTGGATGCTTCTCCGGACGAGATGAAAAAAAGTCCCTTTATCCCTACCTTTGACCTTATCAGAGGGATAAAGAAACCTGTCATTGCCGCGGTCTCTGGATACTGCTTGGGAGGCGGTTGCGAATTGGCAATGTCCTGTGATTTGATTATCTCCTCGAAGAGCGCTGTTTTTGGACAGCCTGAAATAAAACTTGGTATCATTCCCGGCGCAGGAGGAACACAAAGGTTAACCCGTGCAGTTGGAAAAGTTATTGCCATGGAAATGATATTGAACAATCGAACATTATCTGCCGAGGAAGCTTTTTCCTTTGGTCTAATTAACAAGGTATACCCTGTTGAAGATTACCTAACACACACTATATCACTGGCTCAGGAAATTGCTGAGAGAGCTCCACTTGCAGTGCAGTCATCCAAAAAGATGGTCAATCATTCCTTTGAAGTTTCCTTGGCAGAAGGTTTAGAAGATGAACGGGAAACTTTCTTTAACTTGTTTTCCTCTCAAGATCAAAAAGAAGGCATGAAGTCTTTCCTGGAAAAAAGGGATCCTGTTTGGAAAGGTGAATAATCCTCAATAAATTAATTTGTGTACATGATGGAAATAAAGAAAATATCTTTTCCCCATATCTATATAGAATCATTGTATAGTAGTCTTAGTAGGGGTTGGGGATAAGTGGACAATAAAAAGATTCAAGAGGATTTATCAGGGACAAAGGATGTAATGGGTGCATATCCGGGGATTGTTGACCCCGGATATGCATCCATATAAGGGGGAGAAAAAAAGGATTTTTTTACAATTTGTCCACAGATAGTTGGGGATAGTATTCTAATAAATGGATATACTGAGTGAAAAAAACAAACAATATAAATAGTGTTTGAGTAGTCTGTGGATATATATTAATTTTGATAGAAAGTGTCCCCAAAAAAGACCCAATCCCGGGAGAAGTTATCCCCAAAAGAGAGACTTTATCCACAGATATGATGAGTTTATCCACAGAAAAAGAACCCTTAATGAAAGGTTTCTCAGGGATAGAGAAAGGTGTGATTAATTCTAAATCAGGTCCTTAAGGCGGTGATATTACTGTTCCATCCGGGATAATGACGCTTTTGGGTATTACCACGATCCCATCCCGAATGGACCAATTATCCTGGTCCTGCTCGGTACCGAAGGGGAAAGGATTGATAATCACATTTGATCCGATCCTGGCATTTTTATCAATGATGGCGCCGTTAATTTGGCTATTTTCTCCAATGCCTATTGGAATATCTTTTACTTTGGTACTGTTATCTTCGTAATAATCTGCTCCCATAATGACCGTATTTTTAATAATAGAACCATCCTGAATCTGGCTGCGCAGACCGATCACCGACCGGGTGATTTCTGCCTTACCGATGTAGCAGCCGTCAGATAAGGATACATCTTCCAATGTAGCGCCGGCGATGATTGATCCCGGCAAAAAACGGGCATGGGTATAAATAGGATGGTTGACATCGTAAAAATTAAATGGGGGAGAGGGCAAAGTGAGATCCAGGTTGGCTTTATAAAAGGAACGAATGGTTCCTATATCTTCCCAATATCCCTCAAAATCATAGCCGACAACCTTGTGAGTATGAATTGAGTGGGGGATGACTTCCTTTCCAAAATCATCCACATCCAATTCGCGAAGCAGCTCATCCAGGACCGTTGTTTTAAATAGGTAAATGCCCATAGACCCCAGCAAAGGCAGGTTTGGATCTTCTCTGCTGACGAAGGATTTCTGAATTTCCGGGGCTTTTGGTTTTTCAACAAAATCGGTGATTAGCTGGTCCTCCCCGCGTTTGAGGATTCCCAGCCGGGGAGCATCCTCCATAGATACCGGCTGAAGGGCAATGGAGATATCCCCGCCGGTTTCCCACATCCGCTGCGCCATTTGTTCATAATCCATTCTGTAAAGATGGTCTCCTGCCAGAATGAGAGTATAGTCTGCTTTAGTGGAATGGATTTCAAACATTTGCTGGCGGACAGCATCGGCAGTTCCCTGATACCAGGTATCATTCAGAATAGTTTGTTCGGCGGCCCAGATCTGTACCCAGCCGCGGTGAAAAGGATCAAAGTTATAAGTCCGGGTGATGTGACGGTGGAGAGAGACAGAGTTGAATTGAGTCAGGATGGCAATCCGGTTAATATTCGAATTGATGCAGTTGCTGATTGGAATATCAATTAACCGGTATTTCCCGCCGATAGGGACAGCAGGTTTTGCCCGGACTTTGGTTAACGGAAACAGGCGAGTTCCCTGTCCTCCGCCCATGATAACCGCCAGGATGTCTTTTGTAGAAGGCATACCAGAACTCCTTTAAGTGAATAGTTACACTTAAATTATAACCCTTCCTTAGCGGAGAGAGGATTGTTAAACAGGAAGTATTGTTCAAGAAAGGAGAGGGAAAAATGAGCAGTACACCGCTTGAGTTTTGACCTGGAGGATTCTTGGTAACGTCTCGGCTCAAGTATGCTCAAGCAGATAAAAACCCGTTCGAATTTCGTATCGAACGGGTTTTAATTATAGATGCCGAAGGTGGGAATCGAACCCACAATCCTCAAGGGAACGCGAGTTTGAGTCGCGCGCGTCTGCCTATTCCGCCACTTCGGCTGATCGTTGATTAGTATACCTAAAAGAAGATATCAGGTCAAGACAGGCAGCTCGTTCCCTGACCGCCCTAGATAATACCCAGCTGGCAAACCGTAATCAAGTAACAGACAAGCAGACCTTTAAAACAAGGAGAAAATTGACCTTGCAAGCGAGAAAAAGTAAGGTAAAATGCGCTGAGATACAATGATACAATTTGTGGGAAAATGGATGGAAATTAAGATAGACTTCCAAAGCGGGATTCCTCTCTACGAGCAAATTGCTCACAAGATTTTGGGCTTGCTTGAGCGAGGGGAATTGAAAGCAAATGATCAGCTGCCCCCCATCAGGAACCTGGCGGATGAATTAGGCGTCAACTTTAACACGGTTGCCCGGGCTTACCGGCTGCTGGATCAGGGATCCGTGATCTCTACCCAGCAAGGAAGGGGCACATATATCATTGGCAAGGGGCAGAAGAAGACCAGCAGAAAAAACAAAAAGGAAAATATCGAACAGCTTACCCGTTTTTATCTCAGGAAAGCCAGGTATCTTGGTTTTAAACAGGAGGAAATTAAAAATTGTTTTGAAAAAATTTTTCAAGAGGGAAAGAGAAATGGATAGTGTAGAAAAAAAGAAGGACATATTCAAGGGCCCGGTAACATTATTCCTGGTAGTGGCGTTTATCCCTGCCTGGATTCTATTTCTACTCCCAGTATTTTTAAGGATGGCAGGATTTGAGGACATGGCGACAGCAGAGCTGGTAGCCTGGAGTGCTGCAATGTGGATGCCCGGGCTGGGAGCCATAATCGCAACCCGGCTGGGAGAAAAAAAAGAGCTTAAGACCCTGGGTTTAGGAAAGCTGGGAAAGAAAAAAATTTATTTCTGGGCTTGGCTGGGACCAATTCTGGCAGTTCTTGCAACAGGAGTTATCAGCTGGTTTTTTGGGTGGGGAAAATTTGACTCTTCCTTTCAATTAATCAGGCAAGCAATGGAGGGATTACCGGATGTGCCGGAAACAGCCATTCCGCTTCTTCTGGCAGCGCAGATCGCCGCTACGCTAACCATTGCGCCGCTTTTTAATACGCTGTTTGCTTTGGGAGAAGAACTAGGCTGGCGGGGGTACTTGTTACCTAAGCTCCTGCCCCTGGGACAAATTCCAGCCATGTTGATCAGCGGTGTGATCTGGGGAATCTGGCATGCACCAGCAATATTACAGGGGCATAATTATCCAGATCACCCCATACTTGGTGTGGGGATGATGATCGTTTTTACAGTTTTACTGGGCATCTTTTTTAGCTGGCTATACTTAAAAACCAAAAGTCCCTGGGCGCCTGCCCTGGCACACGGGACAGTAAACGCGGTGGCCGGCTTACCCCTGTTATTTTTAACAGATGTGAATCACCCCCTGGGCGGAAGCTTAACTAGTGTTTCCGGCTGGCTGGTCCTGGCTGCGCTGGTTGGAATCCTGTATTGGAGAAGGGAGATTCCCCTCAGGTAAGAGGAAAATGTTTCACGTGAAACATTGGAAAATATGACTACTAGCGGGCTAATTTTACGAATTTTGAATACGCTGCTGATGGCAGGTATTCCCTGTCTGTTAGCCGTGATTCTGATCCGCCGGGGAAATGACGGCTTCCGGCCGATTGGCATTGGAATCGCTGCCTTTATCCTCTCTCAGGTGGGGCACATTCCCTTTAATCAATTTGTTCTTCTTCCTGCCCTGGAGGGGTGGGGAATCGGGATATCTCAATCCGGATGGAAACTGCTAGCCCTGGGGATAGCGGTGGGGCTATCCGCGGGAATATTTGAAGAAACTGCCCGTTATCTTTCGTTTCGGTTCTGGTTAAATAAAAAACCAAATACACTGCTGCCGATCAAGTACGGCGTAGGGCACGGCGGAATCGAAGCTTTCCTGCTGGGATTCCTGGCGCTATATGCCTTGATCCAGGTGTTGGCTCTGGGAGGAGAGGATTCGCTAAATTCGTTCCCATCAGAGCAGAGCGATTTGATCCGGGCGCAGGTTTCAGCTTATTGGAACGTACCCTGGCAGCACTCACTCTTAGGCGCCTGGGAACGGATATCAGCCCTGGCTTTTCATATTGGCGCGTCC
This sequence comes from uncultured Anaerolineales bacterium, assembly GCA_964532455.1. GTDB lineage: Bacteria > Chloroflexota > Anaerolineae > Anaerolineales > UBA11858 > B10-G9. The sequence continues at coordinate 9,737 of CAZHHT010000053.1, read as the reverse complement.
CTGATGGTCTATAAGAGCGTAAGAGAGAAAAAGCCCAGCTGGTTGGTGATCGCAGTCCTCGGCCATACTCTGCTGAACGCTTTTGCTGTTATTTCTTCCCCAAAGCTGGATTTTGTTTTATTGGAGAGCGTTCTGTTTATATTTTCCCTGGGGTGGTTGTTTTGGGCCTGGACCCTGCGGGTGAGAGAAGTTGAAGAGTTAATACCCGAGCTTCCCCTGCCCGGGGAAACACGTTTACAAAAACAGCAAATTACATCAGAGCAGCTGGAAGAGAGTCGATATGATGAATAAGGGACCGATTATCCTAACAAAAAATTTATCCCGATCATTTGGCGATTTACTGGCAGTCGACCGCATATCAATATCCATCAATCCAGGAGAAGTGTTTGGTTTGCTGGGACCAAATGGCGCAGGAAAAACCACTACTGTTCGCATGTTGGCAGCTTTGCTTAAGCCCACAAGCGGGGAGGCATATGTTGCCGGATTCCAGGTCGGAAAAGAAGATCAGAAAATTCGGCAGCAGATTGGACTTTTGCCTGAAGCACCCGGCTTATATGACGCATTAACAGCGGAACAAAACCTGGCTTTTTACGGCGCGATGTACGGTGTGGAAGATATCTCCCTCCAGATTAAACGCTACCTGGAGCTGCTCGGTCTGTGGAATAGACGGCATGAACCAGTTGCGACTTTTTCCAAGGGTATGCGCCAGAAATTGGCAATTGCCCGGGCGCTGCTCCATGAGCCTGAAGTTTTGTTTCTGGATGAGCCTACCAGCGGACTTGATCCACAGGCGGCGCGGCTGGTCCGGGAATTTATCGTAGAGCTTAAGGGAGAGGGACGCACAATAATTCTTTGCACCCACAACCTGGTAGAGGCTGACCGTTTGTGTGATCGGGTTGCGGTTGTGAATGGGTATTTGCTTGCGCTTGATTCGCCTAAAGTGTTGAGAAGAAAAATCTTCGGCAGAAAAGTGGTTTTCCATTTATCAGAGGCGAAAACAGATTATGAACAGGTGCTTCTTCTATTTGATTTTGTAAGTGAGGTTCTAGTGGTTGAGAACAAAATTCTGGTTTCTGTGGAAGATCCGGAAAAAAACAACCCGGCAATCATTCACGCTCTGGTGGAAGCGGGAGCTGAGATTCAATTTGTAGGAGAACTGCGCCGGCGCCTGGAAGATGTTTACCTGGAATTGATGAAGTCAACAGAAGGAAGTGACAATGGATAGAATTAAAGCGATTATCGTTAAGGAGTGGCGGGAAGTCTTTAAAAACAAGTTCGTATTTTTTACGGTGTCATTTCTGCCGTTAATGATTACAGCGCTGCCGCTGGGAATCCTCTACTTTGCGACCGGATCAGAAGATTTTGGAGGAATCACTGTGGCAGATCTGCCGCCTCAATTTTCAACGATGTGTGGAGAGTTAAGCGGAGGGGACTGTATGCTGTATTATATTGTCACTCAGTTTCTTCTTTTATTCATGATGGTACCAGTGATTATCCCAATGACCATCGCTTCCTACAGCATTGTCGGTGAAAAAACCACACGGACTCTCGAACCGCTGCTGGTGACGCCAGTTTCAACGCTTGAGATCCTGGTTGGAAAAGGATTGGCAGGAGTACTACCGGCAGTTTTTGCAACCTGGATAGGATATCTGTTGTATGCTGCCGGGGCTCATATCATGGTTGGCAATCCTGCTGTGGTTGGCAAGTTATTTGATCCGCTGTGGATGACGGCAATTTTTGTTGTTGGTCCGCTTTTATCAATTTTTGGTGTGAGTATCGCTGTGATGATTTCCTCCCGGGTGAATGATCCCCGGATAGCGGAGCAAATCTCGGGGATTTTTGTACTCCCAATTGTGGGATTATTCATTGGACAGACCACGGGGTTAATTCTGGTGAACCAGCAGTTCATTCTTTGGATGGTTGGAATTCTCGCAGTTTTGGACAGCATCTTGTTTTATTTCGCTATTCAAATCTTTCAGCGGGAGACAATCTTATCAAGGTGGAAATAGAGCTATGAAAAATAGACAGAGGTTTTTTTTCCTGCTAACATTGTTGATTCTTTTGGTCCCTGACAGTGCTTATGCCCAGGAATCTCAACCCGGGTTTCATCTTTCCCTGATCCGGAACTTTGGTTATGGCGGGCTTGGAGAAATCCAGGGAAATTTTACACTGAAGATTAGAGATCCGCTGACCGAGTTGGATAAAGTTGAGTTCTATCTCGACGATGATCTGCTTACAACAATTCTCCAGGAACCCTACGAATATAAATTTCATACCAGCAATTTCACCGATGGTGAGCATACCTTTTATGCTGTCGGTAATCTGATTGATGGAACTCAAGTGGAGTCCAACCAGATTACAAAAATATTCTTGTCCTCGGATCAAGCCTGGTCTGAAGCGCAGGGATTAATTGTGCCCATTCTCCTGTTTACTGCAGGGCTCACTGTTCTGGGGTTGGGTATACCTATGCTGTTAAGCAGGAAAAACGATTTTGTGTTAGGAGAATATGGTCCTGCAGGAGGGGCAGTTTGTCCTCGCTGTGATCTTCCTTTCTCGAGATTTTTCCTTTCGCCAAATCTACTTGCGGGAAAGTTAGTCCGCTGTCCGCACTGCGGTAAAATCAGTATCCGGGCCAGGGCTTCCCAGGACCAAATACAGGAAGCAGAAAAGAAATATAAAAACGAAGAACCCAGCAGGGTTAAGGAGCTGGATGATCAGGGATATCAAAAATTGCTAGACGAGTCGCGATTTGAAGATTGATGAATTGCGGCTTTCGAAAATAAAAGGTAAAAAGATGATCATTGGGCTATAATTAACCAGCCGAAATCAATTAATCGAGTAATTAACCGTTATGTTTAATGACCTCACTTCTTCTATCTCTGAACCAGATGTCCGCAAGAAAGCTCAAAAAGTAGCGCAATTGGTGGAAATCAGTGCGATTCTGAATTCCACCCTTAAACCCGATACTTTGTTGAAGAATATCCTTGATACAGCTGCCGATCTTCTTGAATGCAGCGGAGTATCCATCCTGCTTTACGATGAACGGGAAAAGGAATTGAGGTTTGCGGCAACTACCACCGGGGATATAGAAAAATTGGAACAAATACCTGTCCCGCTGGACAACAGCCTGGCAGGAACGATATTTGCTGAGAACCGGCACCTGGTAATAAACAGCACCCGCGATGACCCCCGACACTATAATGAAGTTGGCGACGAAGTTGGTCTTCAGATTGATTCTCTGCTGGGAGTACCGATGAGAATCAAAGACCGGGTAACCGGTGTGATTGAAGCGTTAAATAAAAAAGAAGGGAAATTTACTAATTTTGATGTTTCGCTGCTGCTGGTTGTTGCGTCACAAGCGGCTATCTCAATTCATAATGCCCGGCTGATTCAAGCCCTTCAAAAAGCCAATATTGAATTAAACCAGGCGGATAAGTTGAAACGGGATCTCATGGCTGTTGCATCGCATGAACTACGAACCCCGCTGGGAAATATTCTTGGCTATGCAACACTTCTTCACGAAGATGCCGTCGAAGAGAATAAACCCCTGGCAGAATCCATCTTAAAGGCATCCTCAAAATTACGGGCAGTTCTGGACGATATTGCCAATATGAACTTACTTTATACCGGAAAAGCAGATTTGGATTTAACTGATACCTCCCTCCAGCGGGTGATCAATTTTGCTCAAGAAGAAGTCAGGATGACGGTAAACAAAGAAGAGCATACGGTGGATTATCAGATACCGGAAGAGCCAATTCAACTGCGTATTGACCTGCCGAAAATGAGTGTTGCTTTTGTGAATTTATTACTCAATGCCATCCAGTTTACGCCAATTGGGGGGGAAATCAAATTAACGATTGATGAACGAGATGATGAAGTCATGGTCTCGATAGCTGATACCGGGAGGGGAATTTCTCAGGAAAATCTGGGAAAAATCTTTGAGGTCTTTTACCAGGTGGATGACCACATGACCCGGCGTTATGGGGGATTAGGCCTGGGGTTATCAATCGCGAGGGAACTAATCACCCTGCACGGGGGAAGAATCTGGGCTGAGAGTGAAGGGCTTGGCGAGGGAGCTACATTCCGGGTCGTGCTTCCGAAATCAGTTGCCTGAGAAATTATAGAGTCCTCGTTCCAATATCGGCTTGTTCACCTAAAACCAGTGTTTCACATATATCAAGAAAACCGTCGAAGGCAGCCAACCGGACCTGGTAATCTTTTCCTGCGAAACCAAGCGCGGTGACGGCTTTTTTCCAGGCAGGTTGCAGCTGGAGTTGGTCAGGCATTGCCGAAACGGCGTCTGTCCAAGTGGTAAGCAGCGGCCATAAAGCATCAGTTGGTTTTTCACTTTGAAGGATAGCCTCAAGGGCTGCTTGATAATAAGTTTTCCGCTGGGCTAGAAGCGGGGCAGGAGAGGTCTTTTCCTGGAGGGTTGTCAGGGCTGTATCCCAGTGATTAATCCATTCCTGGAGAATTTTCTCTGTGACAGAAACTCCTCCTAATAAATGAATTAGGGCTACAGCCAAACCCGGAGCTCCTGCATCTGCAGCCTTTTCGGGAAACTGAATCCCAAGCCGGCGGATTGGTAACGGGGGTCCGGTTAAAAGAGCTACCGCATTCAGGGTTTTGTAAAGAGCATCCGTGAAAGCCGGGAGCTCGATGATGGCCGCCTGGGGCGGGGAAATCTGGCGGTCCAGCCAGAACTGGCGGGCATACTCGATCAATGGTCTGGTTCTGGCCTGGATATTCTCCGGGTAAGAAAAGTTACTGCGTACACCGGCTTGCGTATAGTCGAAGAAGTGCCTGGGGTCATAAAGAGGTTGGGCGTCTCGGATGGCAGGACCAAGCCAAGGATCCGCGCGTAAGTCTCTTGGGCTCCGATAAAATAGTTGATCGTGGTGTTCTATATCAAAATGGATCTCTGGTGTAATCCGTTTGATCTCATGGGTATTTTCAGGGGGAGAAGAATGGATAAATACTAGATCAATATCCCCTGCACCTCCAAGAAGTGGAGAACCGTATAAAAGAGACCCTCGCAGGTACACAGCGAGGATGCCCCGATCTTTTTTGATTTCTTTATTAACCAGAAGTTGAGTGTGTTTAAGGAGGATTTCCGGCGTAAAGCGCATTTAGTTTGTGTCCCTTTTTTCGCTTATGCCTTATTAAAAAATTGAGTTTGATATGGGTGCAGTTTTAATGATTGACGAATCCGTTTTTCAACCCAATCCAGGTCCTGTTCTTTGGCAACGTAGTTCAGATGATTGGTGTTAATTCGCAGCACCGGAGCCCCGGTATGTCCCTCGTTGTAAAATCCACTATAAGCAAGGTTTAGATTCTCAATGTAACTCTGATCCATATTCCTTTCGTATGGTCGGTCCCTTTGAGCGATTCGCTGCATGAGGACATCCGTTTCGGCCTGTAGATAAACGATCAGATCTGGCAGGGGAAGTTTTTCAGCCAGGGCATTGTGTACACTGAAATAGGTTTCCAGCTCATCGCCAGACAGATTTAAACGGGCAAACAAAAAATCCTTCTCGAAGGTATAATCCGCGATCAGGTTGTTACCAGAGGTCAACGCAATCGGCACTTCCTGCTGTTGGTGATATCGGCTTAATAGAAAGAAGATCTGAGTTTGAAAAGCATATGCGTCCCTGTCTGAGTAAAAATCTGCCAGGAAGGGATTTTCTTCAAATACTTCCAGCAGTAAATTTGCCTGAAAACGGGAAGCTAATAAACGGGAGAGAGTTGTTTTACCGACACCAATCGCGCCTTCAATTGCTATGTACATAGGAGGGTTGTTGTTCCTTTTTTCGACCAAAAAAAGATGTCTTGGACGGTTTAAATAATTGCAATAACAAACTGATATAGCAACGCATACTTGACAAAACACAGATGTTAACGCTACACTGAATAGTATAACGCCTATCAATTATATCTTATAAGGAGGGAATTATGGTGGGCCTGAATCGAGTTCAATTGATCGGAAATTTGGGTCGTGATCCTGAACTCAGAAATATACCTAGCGGGAAAAAAGTCTGTGTTTTCAGCATGGCGGTAAACCGCCGCTGGAAGGACAAAGAGGGGGAATACCAGGAGGTAACCGAGTGGTTTAATATTGAAGCTTGGGAAAGACTGGCGGAGATTTGTGGGGAATATCTCAAAAAGGGAAGCATGGTCTTTTTAGAAGGAAGGCTGCAAACTGATTCTTATGAGGAAGAAGGCAATACACGTTACTTTACCAAAGTGATTGCTTCCCAAATGCAGATGCTTGATCGCAAGGTTCCCGATGCTGGCTGATTACCTTTCATAACCCCTGATCCGGGGTCTGACAAGCGCTCTTTTTTTGGATCATAAATCTTCAGATTTTCAATAGTCAAACACCCGGGTGAATTCATCGCACGGGTGTTTGCTTTTTTTAAAAAAACCCTCATTCTCTATAACTCAGCTTACCTGGCTAAAAATATCCGTTTCAAAGGGAAGCGGGTATAATCTTCTTATCCTCAAGGTCCTGACCATTTCAAGTTGTTATTTGAGAAAGGAAGCTGACCGATGTCTCCCCAGAAAAACAAGATAATCCCCCTGTTGGCAACCATTGGTTTCTTGTTAACAGCAATCAGTCTAGCCTGCAACCTCCCCGCCGGTTTACAGGAACGGTTTTTTGGTTCAGAAGCTACCGTAACAGCAACTCCTGAACCGACGTTTACGCCGCAGCCTTTGCCCCCAACGATAGTGGAAACGAATCCACCCCAGGGTAGCACAATAAATGTCAGCGGGCCAATAACCCTCTACTTTAATCAAAATATGGATCAAGCTTCAGTTGAGGATGCCTTATCCGGAGATCCTGAGCTGGCAGGGTCATTTTACTGGAGTGATCCGGCTACAATAACTTATACTCCCGATCAACCTCTCCTCCCAAATACTATGCTCGTGCTCCAGGTGGGGACAACAGCTAAAGCAGCCAACGGTTTGACTCTCACCGAACCGGTTCAAGTTAATTTCTTTACCCCGGATACGCTTAAAGCGACACATTTTTTGCCATCTCCGGGAACGATAGAGATTGACCCTGCTTCTGCAGTGGTGGTTACTTTTAATCAGCCAATTGTTTCCCTCGGAGAATCTTTACCAGGTGATCCTGCATTTACAATCAACCCCGCGGTAGCAGGAAAAGGGGAATGGATAAACACCAGTACCTACCTGTTCTTGCCGGAAACGGCATTGGCAGGTGGAGTGACCTATAGGGTGGAATTATCCTCGTTACTGACAAGTACAGCTGGCGCTGTGTTGGATCCGGAGACAACTAGATCCTGGACCTTCTCTACCTCATATCCTCAGATGCTGGATTGGAGCCCCTCTGGGGGAGCAAAAAATGTTCCTCTTGACACATCCCTGAAATTAACTTTTAACCAGGCAATGGATACCAAAAGCGTCGCAGCAAATTTGAAGCTGGTCAGTGGCACCGGAAAATTGGTAACAGGAAAGCTGGAATGGACTGATGATTTAAAAGAAGCCGTATTTACCCCCGAGCAACTACTGGATCGGGCTACAACATATGCGGCTATCCTTCCCGCTGAAACCAGAGCAGCCGGGAATACTCCGCTGCAGCTGGATACAACCTGGCAATTTGAAACAGTAGGAGAGTTTTCGTTCTTTGGAACCCCCGAGGGACCAAACTACACATTTTCTATTTACGAGGGAGCGACGCTGTATTTCAACAGCCCGGTTGACCTGGATAACTTTGAGGAAAATATTAGCTTTACACCGGAGGTTTCCAACCTCAGGCCTTCATCCGGCGGCAGCGGAAACGTTCTTCATATCTATGGTGATTTTGAACCATTGACAAACTACAATCTAGTTGTCAAACAATCCCTGTCAGATATCTGGGGCAGTTCATTGGAGGGTTCGTTGTCTTTGTTTTTCACCACTGAGCCCTTGCCGTCAAATCTGGTTATCACCCAGGGATCAAACATTCTTTTCTTAACCGGAACGGAGAAAGCGATCCCGGCAGATGGAACAAATCTATACCAGGTCTCAGTAAATATCGGCACAATTCCTTTAAAAGATTATTCCAACTTTTTCGGACCGAACCGTTATTCAGCCCTGGATGAGTATTATCCTGCCGATGAACAGCGCTGGAACTATATTGCAAACGTTCCCGGAGATGACAACTATACAATCAATCTCCCGCTAAACCAGACCGGGACATCTTTAGCCCCGGGGTTGTATCATTATCAGATTATTTCTCAGGAACTTCCGTACAATCCTTCACCGTACCTGCTGGCTGTCAGCAATGTCCATCTGACCATGAAAGCCAGCCCCTATAATCTTCTGGTTTGGGCAGTTGATTTGGAGACCAGGACTCCGGTCCAAGATACGGAAATCTACATATATAACGCAGGCGGAGAGGTTTTGTATCAAGGGGAAACAAATCAACAGGGAATTATTGAAGTCGAATTTAGCGGACCAGTGGATCTCTACGACAGGATATTTTATGCTGTGGCGGGAGTCCCGGGTGAAGAGAATTTCGGGATCACTGCATCTAACTGGGCCTATGGAACAGAACCGTATAATTTCAGTTTGCACGCCAATTATAGCCCCCCACAATCCCAGACATATATATATACCGACCGGCCGATTTATCGCCCCGGCCAAACAGTATTTTATCGTTTAGTCCACAGGATTAATGTAGACGGCGGCTATAATCTCCCGGTCAAGGATGAAATCATCCTGACAATTGATCTACCGCTAGGTGAAGATCAGGATGTAACCCTGCCCCTGTCTGATTACGGAACTGCTCATGGAGAGTATCAGCTTTCTTCATTTGCCCAACCCGGATATTACCAACTAGAAACTGAAGACGGCATGGTGTTTTTCCAGGTTGCTGAATACCGCAAGCCAGAGATTGATCTGCAAGTTTCGCTTGGAAAAGAAGAAACCTTGCTTGATGATTGGCAGGGCACGGTTGATGCCCAGTACTATTTTGATGCCCCGGCTGGAGATTTACCTCTCTCCTGGACTCTGAGGGCTGTCCGGTCACACTTCTCTCTGCCTGGATATCAAGTTGGGGTTTTTGACAGCAGTTGGTTTTCCTATCCAGTCTTTGATTATGCTTCCATGTGGGGATGGTTAATGGATTCGGGCGAAGACGAGACAGATGCCCACGGAGCTTGGACAATCGATCAACCGCTCACCAAAGTTGACGCCTATGATTGGGAAATCACTCTTCCAGCGATTTATACATTAATGGTAACAGCCCAGGATGAAACCGGTTTCCAGATCACCAGCCAGGCTGAAATGCTGGTACACCCTAGTGATTTTTATATCGGCGTAAAACCTTCGTCCTGGATTGCAAAGGCGGAAGAGGAAGTCCAGTTTAATATCAAAGTTGTTGATTGGGAAAAAGAACCCGATGGAGTCAGAAACCTTCGGGCTGTGTTGAACCGGGTTACCTGGCAGAGCGAAGTAGGAGAGCTGGGACAGATTACTTACCAGCGGGAAATTGAAGCAATCTCTACTGAAAACTTCAGCACCGGCCGTGATGGCGAAACAGTAATCAACTTTAGACCTCCAGAGCCGGGAACCTACCAGCTGGATGTTTATGGAGACGGCGCCCGGACTGAAGTAATGCTCTGGGTAGGAGGCCCAGGGACAACGTCTTGGCCAACGCTTAACAACCAGAAGATAAAATTGGTTGCTGATCAAGACGCATACCTGCCGGGAGAGGACGCTGAAATCTTTAT
>CAZHHT010000052.1:0-19852 GCA_964532455.1 uncultured Anaerolineales bacterium | reverse complement strand
AACTAAACGCGCTGCTGGTTACCAGTATGGATTTTCTTCAGATCGAAGCCAAAGCCAAAGATTTGCCGGATACAATTTCGGTAGATGTTTCTGGGCTTGCGGTGATCGGTGACCATGTCCAGGTCAAGGATTTGATTATCTCTGGAGATGTAAAAATCATAGATGACCCGGAGCTAATTGTTGTCGTGGTTGCTGCTCCAACGCTGATGGAGATTGAACCTGAGATTGAGGAAGGCGCTGAACTCTTTGAAGAACTCACCGACGCTGAACTCATGGAAGAAGCAGAAGCGGCTGACGGAGAGGCAGCGGACGATGCTGATGATGTTAAAGAAGAATAATCAATTTCATTAACAACGGAGAACCATCCCGGAAAACTTTAGCCAACCGGGATGGTTTTTCAATTAAATAGATCAATTCTGAAGAGCGCATGAAAAGAACTATACATAATCTCAGTCTGTATATCCTGGTGATAATGATTGCTTTCCTTTCTGGATGCAGCGCTGCGGTGGTGGAAGAGGATTTGTTGTCAGGGCAAATCCCGACGACAACCGCCCAGGCTGGGGGTGAACTCGCCAACGAAAACCGTTCTGGAGTTATTTATCAATGGGCTGTGTCGGCAGAAGCGAGCTCAGAGTTTTCAAGTCCAGAATGGAGCGCAGAGCAAGCAATTGGAAGACCGGATTCCCCGGGATGCGGCGATTACCAGTTTTCCTGGGCGTCAGCAGCCAGTGATTCGATAGACACCTTAATTGTGAGGTTTCCCGAACTCGTTTATCCTCTCGAAATCATTATCCACGAGAGTTTTAACTCTGATCAGGTTGCCAAAGTGGAGGTTCAAGATCCTGAGCGACTGGGTTATTATACTGTCCTCCAAAAGAACCCCATCCAAGTGGATCGACCCTGTCCCTATGAATTAATTATTCCTGTAGAGGGTATCGATTTTCTTACCAATACAGTAAGGATCACGGTGGATCAATCCCAGTTGGGTTTGGGGTGGAATGAAATTGATGCAGTACAATTGATCGGTACAAAAAGGGAAGAGTGAGCCATATTTTTTATAGCTCAGGGGGTCAAATTGATTAATTCCAGAAAATCGATCACAATTTGAGCGGTAACTCCCCATAATATGTCTCCCAGATATTCTTTAAAAAAGATCACCGGAATTCCTTCTGCAGCTGTCGGATTAGGCTTCCAGAATTTTACCTGATGGTTTTGGGGATCTATTAGCCAATCTATCGGGATCAGGATTGTTTTTTCCACTTCAGTTTTAGAGAGTTTAAGAGGATAAGGCCAGGGAAGAACCCCCGCGAAGGGAGTAACCTCATAACCAGTAACGGTAGCAATTGGGCAGGATTGCCCTAAAATTTCCACATCATCCGGATTGAGCCCTATCTCTTCCTCAGCTTCCCGGAGTGCAGTATATTGCAGGGCAGTATCGCTGCTGTCAGCCCGGCCGCCAGGGAATGCGACTTGGCCACTGTGCCGGTCATACTGATGGTGAGTTCGTTTAATGAAAAGGATTTTCCAATTTTCCTGATCCAACAGCAGCGGGATGAGAACAGCCGCAGGCTGCTTTTCTTTTCCTCCGAAACCGGGCAGAGGGGGACAGTGTTTTACTGGCTGTTCCTGCTCTTGCAGTAGTTGTTGTTTGATTCTATCTGGATTAATGATCATAATTTGTCAAGCTGGTTGACCCAGTTTCCCAGAAAGAGGAAGAGCAAACTCCCCACTACACCAAACCCCCCGAATACCGGTCCAATCATCAAGAACTGAATATCCCAGGAAGAACCTAATTGATGTCCGAGATAAAAACCTACCCAGGATAGAATCAGCATTAGTAGGAATTTGCCTCCACTGCCGCCTTTCCAAAAATGGAACGCTGACCCCAGGAATGATGCCAGGAGAAAACTGTAGAAGATAGTTGGAGCAGTCATGTTAATCCGATCTGATGATCCCTCCTCCGAGACAGATGTCGTTTTGATAAAAAACAGCCGCTTGTCCCGGTGTGATGTCCGGTAAAGGTGAATCCAATTGTATGGAAACGGTATCAGAATTTGTCACCGTGATAGTGGAAGGTGCCTCCCGCGATTTATATCGAATTTTAACATTAGCTGAAATAGAATCGGCGGGTGCTTCCCCAGAAATCCAGTTTACATTATCAACAAAAAATTTTTGCTGGCCCAGAAAACCTTTGCTTCCAACAATCAGGATATTATTTTTCAGATCTTTACGAACTACATAAAGTGGTTTCGGGCTGGAGATGCCCAGTCCTTTTCTCTGTCCAATTGTGAAATCTGCCAGTCCCGGATGCTTCCCGAGGGATTTTCCATTCAGATCGACAATGGGACCGGGTCTCATCGAAGAGGGGCTATATTTCCGCAGGAAATCCCGGTAGTCTCCCTGCCCTACGAAGCACAAATCCTGGCTGTCAGGACGATCTGCAACAGGCAGAGCATACTCTTCGGCCAGCTTTCGAACCTGTTTTTTAGTGAGGTTAGCCAGGGGAAAGATTGTCTGCCTTAATTTATTTTGGGTCAGCACATGCAGGAAATATGTTTGATCTTTATCCGCATCCCTGCTTTTAAGGAGCTGGTAGGCGCCGTCTGAGGTGCTTTGAATCCGGGCGTAATGGCCGGTTGCCAGATAATCGGCACCCAGTACCTTCGCTCTCTTCAGTAAAAAATCCCAGCGAACAAAGCGGTTGCAATTCAGGCATGGATTTGGGGTAATTCCCTGCGTATAGCCATCAATAAAAGGAACGACCACCGCCTGATAAAACTGATCCCGAGCATCTATCACGTAAAATGGAATATCGAGCAGCCCGGCAATATACCTGGCTTCCTGTTGTGCGTCCGGCGCACAGCAGCGGTTGTGGGTGCCAGTATCGCTCCAGAGGCGAAGCATCATCCCGATAACATCATATCCCTGGTATTTGAGAAGAGCAGCTGCCACGGAGCTGTCCACTCCACCGCTCATCCCTACAATTACGCGCGCTCCTGGTGGGGGGGTCAACTTTTCAACTCCCGGATCTGATGAATACAGCCCGGCAGGAATTTCAGGAATGAGTCAATTTCCTCTGCTGTTGTGTTTTTTCCCAGAGTGGCCCGAAGGGAGCCCAATGCCCAGGAAGGGGAATACCCCAGATGAGTTAAAACTGAGCTGGGTTCAGGATCTCCCGTTTTACAGTCGGAGCCGGAGGAGCAAGTAAATCCGGCTGCATCAAGGATCGAGATCAGCAGGTTTCCATCTATACCTTCAAATACAAAATTGGCATGATTTACCAACCGTTCTTCAGGATGTCCGGTCAGCGCGCGGCGGGATTTTTCAAGGGCTGATTCGGCTTGCTGCCCAAATCGATGCAGAGAGGATGGATTGCCAAAGATCTGGGTGAAATACGGCTGCATGGCGGTTGTTACCCGCTCATCAACCGGGGTAGCTGCCGTGTAATCAAGGTAAATGTTATTCATCGTTTCCTTTCCCTGCGATTATAGCATGACCAACTGAATCCCATGACCTGCTCCCCGAAAACTAGTCCAGAAGGAATGTTAGGATTGGAGAGTACAAGCTGGCATAAACCACGGTAAAATGAAGTCGGTAATCCTCTAAGTTACCCAGCGCTGCCGTAAACGCGGGGCGGCTGATGAAGCATTCCTGACCAAGCGGTAGTGAGGGGGAGTTTAATGTTATACTTCGGAAAAGGTTTTTGATACCAGGAAAGATCTTGTTGATTTTATCCAAATCAATTCGGGGGCAATTGAACTGAGCAGATACACTTTTTGACAGATGTGGGAAAGAGGACACTGAGCTATCACTACCAAAAAAAATATTGGTCACCCTGGTTATTCTAGGGTGCATACTGGTATCAGGGGTTATTCTATTTAATTATTATCCAATTGGCGTCGATTGGGAATACACGTACTACCGGTTGAGTCTAACAAATCCATATTCTGTTGAGTAATTTATAAATCCACCATTTACAATATTATTTTTGCCACATAGTTTTTTGCCAATTCGTTTAGGCAATACGATCAATATTATTCTAAATATTTCTGTGGTTCTTTATGCAGTGCGAAAGTTGGGAGGAGATTGGAAAGCTATTGGTTTGATTTTTACAAGTTCCGTTTTCTTCGATTTATGCAGGACAAATAACATCGAATGGCTGCCGCTGCTTGGCCTGACGATTGGTCCTAATTTGGGCAGTGTATTGATGCTCTGTAAGCCGTAATCACTTGGTTTTGCTCTTATCATTTGGGCAAAACGAAATTGGAAGCTTCTTCTTCCAATTGGTGTGGTCCTGTTGTCATTTATCGTTTGGGGATTCTGGCTAATGGACGTAACATTTAGTCCGATAAACAAGTCATTCAATTTCAGCGTACTGCCGATTGGATTGCCGTATGGTGCGTATTTGCTGTGGCGGGCATGGAAGGATGACGATGAATACCTGGCAGCTGTATCTACTCCACTATTTGTCCCGTATATTGCTCCCTATAGTTTTGTTGGATTATTAACTGTCCTGACATGTAAATATCCAAAAGCTGCGCTTTGGTTTTATCTTGGAATTTGGGCTTTTGCGATTATTGAGTTTCGGCGACACTACATGCTATAGATGTTTGAATCCCCCGCTAAATAATTTATTTCTAAACCATCGGCATTATTCGCGTTTCATAAAGGGTGGGGGCCATTCCTCTTCACAACCACTGCCAGCTTTGAAACGGAAATCGCAAACTTCACAACCTTCAGCTAACGTCCCTGTCCTGGACAATCCTAGTCCATACAATCTGCTCTTCGGGAAATCCAAAAAACAATAGAACGGAAGGAACTCCTCGGCGCCTTGCGCAATATAGAATTTTTGCGTAGCGCACTCGGTGAAGTTGTATCCATAGTCGAACGTATCCCTGTCACTCTCAACAAACTCATAGACGAAGTCACTTTCGTATTCGCGCCGTTGTGATCGCTCAGCTCCCTCTTTCCTTCGCCTCATAAGCTCTTCTTCACTCAACCTTTGAGACGGCGGAATCTCTGGCATTAGATTGCCATATCTCTTAACAATTGCTTCGTAGAGCACTTCCCCAGTTTCTGCCGCTGGCTTGCCGCTCTCATTCATCGCTTGATAAATAGCCAAGCATTCTACTGATCCAATCAATGAATTTGTCAAATGATTTTCTTTACCCCCTATATATGGTATTTCGGGGATGAGAACTTCATATTGATGCTTTGCCTCGAGCAATATATTTTCAACAAACTTCTCCCCATAATGTTCAGAAAGAATGGTCCGCCAACGCTTTGATTCCTTCTCGAAGCATTCAACCAATTCAGACTTTTGTGAAAGATAGTAGTGCGTTAAAGTATGATCGTTCATTCGCTTACTTTTTAAGAGATTCGTTCGTCCTAACGTCACACATCACTGGCGCGAGTAAGCGCGTCCGGTGAATGCACTTGTTAGGCGATGCCTTCGATTCGGTTAAATCTTTTAAGGATTAAAAGTTTCTCAAGTGTTATAACACCACTCCATTCACGACATGCAAGCATCCAATCGTTTGGAAACACATCGCCCCATGTCCACGTTGGTGTCCATGAACCATCTTCATTCTGTGAAGAAATCTCGTAATCGAGATTTGCCGCCACAACCTCTTCGAGACCTGCCATGAACGAAGATTCGGGATCATCCACAACCTGCAAAGGCCGAAGACTGTATCCCTTCCATTGTGATGGATCACAGGTGACAGTCTCGCCGATAAGCTGGGTCAGCTTCTGGCGAATCCGTTCATGAACCTCTACCGGCAAGGTCTTGGTCTGCAGTAGGCGGAGACAACAGAGAAGGTCATGCATCTCGATCATCTCCAGACCAGACAGGTGGCTGACCACCCGATCAGACACTAGCGAAAGTATTTCACTGGGGACTTGTGCCTGATTGTCATACAAGTAGCCGAGGATCTCTGCTGTGGGATTGAGCGAGAAACAAACGAACACATGCTCATGGTCTGTCTGATTCCACCATGGTGCATGTGGACTTTGCTCGGCCGATCTCGGGATGATCCGCCAATGCCTTTTCTCTCTATCCAGGGTCTCTAAGAAGTAAGCAATGCTCGCCGGAGTAAAGGTTTCGTCAGGCCTCGCTTGGGTGGAGCGGAGAACCTGAAACGCGATCGATGTGCATAGGGCGGAGCTTTCACTGGCCCTTAGATCGGGCTCAAGAGCATGACCAAATCCGCCGTCGGCATTCTGGTAGCTCCTGAGCGCGTCAACCACCAATTTGCCTGATTCCCCGTCGAACGCATGGTGGAATCGGGCGATTTCGAGAGGGCGAGCGGTCGTTTCAATAAACCGTCGCGAAGCTTTGAAGGCTTCCTTGGTTAGCATCATTACAGTCATCCTATTGCTCTCCCGCCTAAAGGAAGGGCTCAACGGCGCCAGGTTCCGGTAATCAGTAATCAGTTTCCACAATTTTCACTCACTCTCAGTCACCCCCTCACCTGGCCTGCGACCGAAGGAAGTACCGCAGGTCATATCGAAGGACCAGGTCTCTCAGTCAGTCTTACCGAAGGAGCGCGGCACGGTTTTAAATAGTTGGTATCTCTCTCGATCTCCGCCAACTTACCAGGAACAGTATTCCAGGAATGGCAATCACTATCGACATAAGATAAGGAATCACTGAGCGAGTGAAATCATCAGTGAGAGGTCTTGTGATTAGAAGCAGCACAATCACTGCTAATAGGAAAACAAGGTTAATCGCTCCTCCCAATCTCTCCCAGCGCCAAGCGATGGCTAATCCCAGGACCGCCAGAAACATCAAGATTGGGGGTAGTGCTTCTATGAATGGATAGCCCTCCACTGCATAGGGGTCTGCTTTTCCGATTGTCAGCCAATTCCAGGCATAACCGGTAAGCATCATCAGAGAGTAAATAATGATCGGTGCGGACCAAATACGTGCAATACGGCGTATCCATTTTGTTGTACGATCATCAGAGTCACTAATATTTGCCATAGCTTATCCTCCTTTCTTAAATATTAAAGACAGTGCCTAGGGTTAATTAGGTTTCAACTGCGCGATAAGAACTCAGGTGATATGTTTCGCGGTGGAAAATAATATCTAGGATGTTAGTGGGCAAGATCACCAAACCAGCGGATTTAAGTCCATAATCGAAGTATAGCATGAGGATTTATTAAAGCGAGTCCCCAATCCCTGATTCCTGTTGATTATTTGTAGTAAACCCAGAGGAAAAAAAGGAACAGAGTTTCCTCCTGATTATCCGAGTTGGATTGAATTAATCTAAAAACAGGAATTCCCCCGGACCAAGTCCCTGCCCCAATTGTTATGCTCTTTGTTATAATAACTTGGCTTATATTTTAATTGTTATTCGGGAGGGTGTATGGTGCAGCAGATCAAGTTTGGAACAGATGGCTGGCGGGGTCACGTTGGAGAAGACTATACTTTTGCAAATGTCCGCCGCTGTACCCAGGGATTTGCATCTTACCTGGCAGAGCAGGGTTTTCAGGATCGCTGGGTGGTTGTGGGTCATGACCGCAGGTACCAGGCTGAGCAATTTGCGGCCGCCGCCGCTGAAGTATTGGCGGGCAATGGGATTAAAGTATACCTGACCGATGGACCAACACCGACTCCGGTTATATCCTATTCTGTGGTTGATAAAAAAGCAGCAGCAGCGATTAATATTACAGCCTCCCATAATCCATATACCGATAACGGGTTTAAAGTACGTGATGAAAATGGCGGTGCGATTGATCCAGATGGTTTGTTAAAGATTGAAAAGAATATTCCGGAGAGTGAGGATAAGGTCAAGCGTACTCCACTAAAAGAAGCCATCGAGGTGGGGACTATCGTGATCTTTGATGCTGCCCCTGCCTATATCACACACATTATAACCCTGATTGACCTGCAGCCAATCAAAGACGCTGGTTTACGGGTAATGGTTGATCCGATGTGGGGGAATGGCGCAGGTTGGTTTCCCAAGCTGATCGGAGGTGGAGCAACCGAGGTCTTTGAGATTCACCAGGACCGGAATCCGAACTTCCCGGAAATGAC
This sequence comes from uncultured Anaerolineales bacterium, assembly GCA_964532455.1. Taxonomy (GTDB): domain Bacteria; phylum Chloroflexota; class Anaerolineae; order Anaerolineales; family UBA11858; genus B10-G9. The sequence continues at coordinate 11,811 of CAZHHT010000052.1, read as the reverse complement.
CCGTCCAGAACCTATACCCCCTAATGTGGATGTAGGTTTAAAAGCTACCCTGGAACATAAAGCAGATGTTCTGCTCATTCTTGATGGGGATGCGGACCGGCTTGGAATTGGAGATGAGCAGGGTCAATTTGTTAATCAGCTGAGGGTATACGCTTTGATGGCATATTACCTGCTGGAAATCCGTGGAATGCGGGGGCCGATCGTAAAAACTCTTTCTACAACCACAATGCTGGAAAAATTAGGCAAGATTTACGATGTCCCGGTTTATAATACCGGGGTTGGATTTAAGTATGTTGCGCCGAAAATGCTTGAAACTGATGCCATGATAGGTGGTGAGGAATCCGGCGGGTATGCCTTTAAAGGAAATGTGCCGGAGCGTGATGGAATTCTGGCCGGTCTTTATTTTCTTGATTTCATGGTAAAGATGAATAAAAAACCCTCGGAATTATTAGAGGTTTTATTTGATAAAGTAGGCGCTCATTATTACGATCGAATAGACACACCCTTTAAGGGAGATCGGGCAGAGAAGATCCAAAGAATTGAAACCTCGGATCCGGACACCATCGGGGGGTTAAAGGTAACCGATTTGGTAACTATTGATGGGTACAAATTTGTATTGGAAGATGGCGGCTGGCTGTTAATCCGTTTTTCCGGAACCGAACCAATTATCAGGGTTTACTGTGAGACAACTTATCCGGATCGAGTGGATGCCATTCTGCAGGATGGATTAAAGATAGCCGGAATTGATGATGGGGACGTGTGAATCTGACAGATACTCATTGCCATTTGAATTTTAAAGCTTACCGGGACGATTTGCAGGACGTGTTGTCCCGCGCAGAAGCGAACGGCATTAAGCGGGTCCTGGTCCCGGCAATTGATCTGGAAACAAGCCGGGAAGTGCTTAGCCTGGTGGATTCTCATGAAATCCTGTATGCCGCGGTGGGTGTGCATCCAAACAGTTCTCAGACCTGGGATTCAAACTCCCCCGCGGAATTAGAATCTTTAGCTTCCCATCCAAAAGTAGTTGCAATTGGAGAAATCGGGCTGGATTATTATCGGGATACAGCGCCAAAAAATATCCAGATCGAAATATTAAAAAAACAGCTGCAGATAGCGCTCAGTAGAAAATTACCAGTTATTCTTCATGTCAGAAATAAAACCGAAGAGGACAGAATCTGCATCAGGGATTTATTAGTTATTTTAGAAGATTGGTTAACTGAGGCGGATCCTTTGCCTCAAGAGCTTAAAAGCAGACCCGGTGTTATCCATTCATTTTCAGGTAACCTGGAAGAGAGCAAGCAAGCTCTGTTGTTAGGGTTTTATATAGGGATCACAGGGCCAGTCACCTTTAAGAAGGCGGATACAAACCGGGAAGTAGTCCAAAAAACTCCCCTCTCAAAATTATTAATTGAAACGGATGGCCCGTTCATCACGCCGCATCCATTCCGGGGAAAACGCAATGAACCTGCGCACGTTTGTTATATTGTTGATAAAATAAGTGAGATAACTGGCAACACGCAGGAATTTATTTCAGACCAGACAACAGCGAATGCAGATTGTCTGTTTCGGTGGGAGTAAGATTTTAATGGAGTTTAAGTTAGCAAGTTCGATTGAAGATAAATTAATGCTGGTGGAACAGAAAATGATGTCCAGGTCTTCTGGACACCATCCGGATTTAACCGCAGCGCTGGAACATTTATTGGTTTCAGGAGGAAAACGGATTCGGCCGATTATAACCTTACTGATGGGTTCCTTGCTGGGAGCAGACGATGAGAAATTAATTTCACTTGGCGCTGCCATTGAAATGCTGCACACGGCGACTCTGGTTCACGATGACTTAATCGATGGCGCGATGCTCCGCAGAGGAACCCCCACAATCAATTCCCACTGGACACCTGCAGTTACAGTGTTGACGGGAGATTATATATTTGCCCAGGCAGCCGAGATGGCTGCGGAAATTGGATCCACTGAAGCCATGAGCCTCTTTGCAGAGACTCTCAGCATAATAGTTAATGGAGAAATCTCACAACTCCTTGGGCGAAACAAATTTCCTTCCCGAGAGGATTACTATCACCGGATTTATGAGAAGACGGGCTCGTTGTTTTCTCTCTCTGCGAAAGCTGCAGCGCTGATCAGTCCTGTAGATAGAAAATTTATTAACCCCGCAGAAGAGTATGGCAGTGAAATCGGGAAAGCTTTCCAGATTGTAGATGATGTACTCGACTTTGCCGGGGATCAGACCCGGATAGGAAAACCCATCGGCAGTGACTTGCGCCAGGGGGTACCTACTTTACCAACCTTGTATTACGGGGAACAAAATCCAGGCGATCAGGCTCTGAAAGATGTACTCGATGGATCTGCCAGCGATTCCGAAATTGATCAGCTCATCGAGCGCATAAATCAAAGCGGAGTCATTCAACTGGCGATGAATGAAGCTAGGGAGTGTACAAAAAAAGCGATTAGTTCCCTGGCAGGTTTCCCCAAGGGACATGACCGGGAATATTTGGAAGACCTTGCGAATTATATCGTTGACCGGGACTTATAAACAAAATCGGATAACTAAAATAGAATTCCCGCTTGATTTTTTCAAGCGGGTTTTTGTTTTTCTCAGTAGTGATAAATTTACGGGGTGTTCTGATTGTAAAAATTGTATATTGCTTCTGATAATTGTCCCACGAGGAATGACGCATTATCCCAGATAAGCTGCTGGGGATGATAGAGGAAGATAACCAAGATATAGTCACCACCGGGGGAAAAGATTATACCGGCGTCACCCAGGGTTTGCATGATCCCGTTGTAGGTTACCCATCCATGTTTGTGAGCAACCTCAGTCACATCAGGGACGCCGGCTTCTAACAAAGACGGCATCTTATTCTGTGTAAGATAGTTGATCATGGTCTGGCATTCTGTCTGGGTGATCTCATCCGAAAATACGGCTTTAAAGGTCCCTTGTCCATTGTCTGCGCATAAATAAATGTCTTCGAGCAGCATCCCAATATCTGAAGGGGTGGACTGATTATATAAATCTGGATCAGTAGAGATATCTTCTCGCTGATTAGCCGGTGTTTTATAATTTCTTAATAAGGGAGAACCCAATCCAAATTCTCCGGCCAAAAACGTGTTTTCCAGCCCTAATGCCATCATATCATCCGTGATTTCCAGGGGAGCCAGGCTGGAGTGGATTACTCTTTCCATGACCCAATCAGCCGGGTCATTCCCGGATTCGATGATCATTTTTTGGAGCAGGTTCAACGTTTCCGGATCTTCGTCTTCGTTAATCCGCCGGAAAATCGAAGTCATTATCGGAATCTTCACAATACTCGCTGTAGTAAATGCTACATCAGGATTGGTTGAAATTTCTACGGTATTTTGATAAGCAAAATGAATTTCCTCATTTGTGCTGATATTGAGCATGTAAAGTCCAACAACTCCATCAAACTCATTCAGGTCAATCGTTTGCAGGAGCAATGTTTTAAGGTTCTGCAGGGAAGGTCTGGGTGGGTTGGTTTGTTTTCTTGGTAGATTTACCGACCTGTTGGACACGGACTGCATCGAATTGTCAATCAGCAAAACAGCTGTATCAATATCAAGAACAGTGCCTAGCGTGCCGGGGGAAAAGCTGACCGTACCAGTTTGCGGTACTGCTGGAGAGGGCGGTTTGTCGTACCGGGATGCAATTTCATCCACCAAGTAGGTCCTCAGGCGGTCTTCCGAGTAATTTGCCCGCAGAGGAATTGAAACTCTGGATGCTTGACGTCCCCAGAGATAATCCCAAAACCCTGCCCAAAAGGACTGTTTGGTGCGTTCCAGGTCGGCTGCAGCAAGCATGCTTTCCAGGTCCAATTCAAATCCACAAATTGATGGTGAGAACAGGATCGCTTGATCATCATAAAGAAGTTCTACCGGCAGAGTATAAACTTCTAATAATCGCTGAGCGGCTTCCTGGCGGTTAAGTCCGCCAACTGGAACCTCGGCTATATTCATACTGCTGGGGTAGGTTAGCCGCAGTCTGCTGAACCGGACAAACTGCAGGGTAGCAAAGATCACGGAGATAACGAGAAAAAATACTGCCAGCCAGCTTAATGCTGAAATAGAAGGACGTCTCTTCAAAACGATTCTCCTCTTAGGGAAGGATTACTACAGGGGAAAGTTTATCACAGGAACCCCTGGTTGCCAATTAAATCGAAATACTACCCAGAGTAATGATTAGGGAGACAAAGGGATGCAAAAATCCCACCAGGATTCCATTTACAATCCAGCTTTTCATTACTTCGAGGTGTTCTTTACCTTGGATATTTAAACCTCAGGAAGTTCGATAATGCAGTTGTCTTTACCAAAATCCCCTAGTATGTATTCGTCCGCTTCCCATTCGTTATACCATTTTTCATTGTTCAGCAGGTAGCGGAATTCGTGGTTTTTTCCGGGTTCTAATTCAACGGTAATTTTAAAATCGCCATTCTTTAGAGACTCCATTGGAGTATCTGTAAGACTCCAATCATTAAAATCTCCTACCAGATGTGAGGTAGAGACGTTGTATTCAGGTTGTTCATGTTTCGCCAGTCGAAATGTTACTTTATAAATATTTCGGCTTTTTACATATTGTTTTTTAACCATTTTCATTCCTTATATATGACATTCGTCCAAATTTCACGTTAATTTTATCATAAGTTTATTTATTATGTTAAAGAGGCGTAGTTTCATTTCCTTGCGCCTGAATCCCCTCAGAAGGCGCTTATTTAGAGGTTGGAGGATCCTCCACTGTGAAGGCTGACATTTTGCGTACAATTGAATTATGTTTGACCCTGCAAATCTGGGAAATTTACTCTATAGTATAGATATATTCGTAAGATGCTTAATTTAATCTAGTACTGCCAGGAAGGTGATGATGTTAAGGCTTCTTTTGTTATATTTGTCCGAGGCAGGTTGGGCAAGAAGGATTGTCCAGCGTTGGGGGTTTGCACAAAATATGGCAGCCCGCTTTGTCGCTGGAGAAACCCTCGATCAGGCGATTGATGTGATTAGAGTATTAAACAAGCGGGGGATAAATGCAACCCTGGACCATTTAGGGGAAAATGTTTACACAGAGGAGGATGCCCGCCAAGCTACTGATGAAATTCTGACTATTATTGATAAGCTGAAGCAAGTAGGAGTTACCTCAGGTGTTTCCGTTAAACTAAGCCAGATCGGGCTGGTGGTGGATTCAACTCTCTGTGAAGAAAACCTGCTGCAAATTCTGGAGCGTGCGAAGAGTAAAGATATTTTTATCCGGGTTGATATGGAGGACTCCACATTAACAGAACAAACCCTGGAATTATTCACCAAGACTAGAAACCATGGGTACCATTTTACCGTTGGGATCGCAGTCCAGGCTTATCTCTACCGGAGTGAAGCCGACGTCCGTAAACTGTTGGAAACTGGCAGCCATATTCGCGTTTGTAAAGGAGCATATAAAGAGCCTCCAGGAATCGCCTTTCCAAAGAAAAGGGATGTTGATAATAATTTTGATAAAATCACTGAGCTCCTTCTGGACAGATCCCTGTTGGAAGGCTCGAGAATCAGCCCTGATGGTTCTTTTCCCCCCCTCCCGGCGATCGCAACCCATGATGAAGAAAGAATTAATCATGCACTGGATTATGCGAGATCTATCGATTTGCCGATGCTGGGTCTTGAGATTCAAATGCTGTATGGGATCCGGACAAAATTACAGGATCAGCTGGCTGAAAAGGGTTATCCTGTACGTGTTTATGTGCCTTATGGAAGGGAATGGTATCCCTACTATGTCCGCCGTCTGGCGGAACGCCCCGCAAATTTGTGGTTTTTCCTGACTCATCTTTTCCGGTCATAAGCCAGTTCTTTTGAAGATGATAAAAAAGAGAAAGCCAATGATTAAGAAATCAACCTCTAGGCTTGAAAGATAGTTATAATCTAAGGTATATGATTGAACGCCAAAGCTTGAATCTCCTGAAACATATCCGGCCTGTCCATCTACTGACGACGATCGTCCTCTGTCTGCTTGGAACAGGGTTCGCCCGCTACCTGGGGAAGAGTATTGATTATTCTTTATTTCTGCTGGGGTTGGCCTGTCTGCTTTTCCTCCAGCTGGGATATTTTTTTCTAGGCGATCATTTTAAAACCCCATTCGACACGGGATTATATAAACGGCTGCCATTTATATCGGACGATAGATTAGCTGAACCTACTCAATCCGGAGAAACGCTGCTCTATATTTCGGTCTCATGTTTTGCCGGGGCGGTTGTCCTAAGTGTGCTGCTCATTTTTCGGGGGGCTGTCAGCATCTCAACGGCAATTTTAATGGGATTGTTTTTTGCAGGAAATTTTCTACTGGTTGTCCCGGGTATTTCACTGGATCTGTCAGGTGTAGGAGAAATTATTACCTCAATTATTCTGGTTATTATTCCTCCGGCATTTGCATTTTTCCTCCAGTATGGATCATTTCATCGTTTTCTAGCACTTGGCATATTTCCCCTTTTTCCGCTGCACCTGGCGTTGATCCTCTTGTTGCGATTACAAGGATATCGTGATGACTTGAGGGAAAACAGAAGAAACCTTCTGGTCAGGATTGGTTGGATCCAAGGTATTTTTCTTCACAACTTGATGATCTTCAGCGGGTTCTTGTTGTTTGGAGTGGCAATATTGTTTGGATTTCCAGTCCGCATAGTCGGATCTATTTTCCTCACACTTCCCGCAGCGCTTTACCTGGTATGGTACTTATCTCAATTGGAAGATGGAGCTCCGGTGCGCTGGCCGTTAATCAACCTTCTGTCCCTGGTAGCATTTTTCCTGCCGGTTTATTTATTAACCTATTCCTCCTGGATACGATAAACCAGTAAAACGCATGAGGCCTTATGCCTGAATTCCTTTCTTTGGTCACCCCTGATGAAGCCCTGGAGCTCTTGTTTAATGCAATAAATCCTGAAGTAAAATCAGAGATTGTTCAAACTGAAAAGGCTTTAGGGAAAGTTACAACCGAAAATATTCTTTCCCCCCAAAACTTGCCAGATTTTAAACGATCAACCGTGGATGGTTATGCGGTTCTAGCAAAGGAAACCCATGGGGCAGGAGAGACCCTGCCGGCGTACCTCACAATAAAAGATGAGGTGCCTATGGGGGATGAACCAGTTTTTTCTCTCAACAGCCAGGAATGCGCCTTGATCCATACCGGGGGGATGCTGCCGAGGGATGCAGATGCGGTTATTATGATTGAGGACACCCAAATTCTTGAATCGGGGGAAATTGAAGTATTCAGAGCAGTCGCGAAAGGGGAAAACGTGATTGAAGTTGGGGAAGATATCTCCGCCGGGGAAACTATCATCCCGAAAGGAACCCGACTCAGGCCGGCAGAAATTGGCGGGTTAATGGCTTTAGGATTCACGTCTATTAGAACCGCTATACCGCCAGTCATTGGCATCCTGTCAAGCGGTGATGAGATAATTCCTCCCTCACAAAAAACAAAACCGGGAGAAGTGAGAGATATCAACTCCTATACCCTGGCAGCATTAATCGAGGATTTAGGGGGAGAGGTAGTCCATTATGGTATTATTGCTGATAGTCGGGATGAGATGCTGAAAGCTTTGGAAAAAGCTCACCAGGAATGTGATCATTTGATTGTCACAGCTGGTTCGTCTGCCAGTACCAGAGACCTGACAGCAGAAATTATGAAAACACTTGGTGATCCGGGAGTACTTGTCCATGGAATCAGCATTAAACCGGGGAAACCAACAATATTTGCGGTATCTGGTGAGAAAGTAATGATTGGGCTTCCCGGGAACCCTGTCAGCGCTCTGGTGATTGCGACATTATTGGTTTCACCAATTATTGAGGCGTATTTAGGGATAAGAGGATCTAGACCTAAGCCAGCGCTGTCTGCTGAGTTGACAGTGAACATCTCCTCTCAAGCCGGGAGGGAAGACTGGATTCCGGTTCGAGTAATCAAAACGCCAGAAGGTAGCTTTCACGCGGAACCTGTTTTTGGCAGAAGCAATTTAATCCTTATTCTGGCCAGATCAGATGGTTTAATCAAAATACCTGCATCTGCAACTGGGCTCGAAGCTGGGACATCAGTAACTGTTCGTTTGATATAAGGAAGAGAATCGAGAATGAATTCAATCCTGACTTTACCGGCTTTATTTTATATTTGTATTGCGGTTTATTCCATCAGCCTGATAATTAATGCTCTTCGGAAACTCCGGGTTTATAAACAGGCAGATTATTTACTGGTGATCTTGCATGGATTGTTTTTACTGATAACACTGTTGTTGTTTGGTGCCGAGTTTTCCTGGTGGAAATTTTTAAATCAAGGAATCCGGCTGCATCTACCGTGGTACGGTATGCTTTTGTTCAGCGGCGTGTTATATGCCTTAACGTTTGCTGTATTTAAAACAGAAAGCCCCGGTTGGGGTTGGCTAGTTGGTAGTATTCTAATCATTGCTATCGCTGTTTTGGCGGATGCGCGGTCTATTTTTCCAGGAGATTTGATTTGGGGAAGACGGGGAGAGGGGTATTCATACTCATCTTTATCAACTGTAATCCAGGCTGTGGGATGGGGAATATTTGTAATTCTCTCCAGTATCCTTGTGCTGCAGGAATACCGCAGTACTGAGAAAAAAGTGGTGAAACAGCGTGCTATCTATTGGACGGCAGCCTTGATTCTCTCTGTGGGCAGCTCGGTGCTGTACCATCTGGATCATTATTTGTTGGGAAGTTTGCTGCTGCTCTTTACTACAATAATATTAAATTTCCTCGTACTCACGTATCGACTACCAGATCTCGGATTACTGACCTTTCAGACAGTTAGTTATTTACTGACCGGGATAGTCATTATCCTATTGTATGCATTGGGTTTCCTTATTCTGGAAAGGTATTTTGTTGGTTTTTCCTGGTATAAGCCGGTATATAATGGCGCTTTCTTTTTCCTGATTGCTCTGATATTCTTTTTCCCGATTCATCGCCTGGTCCGAGCAATTCTCCAGAAGCTGATGATCAAAGAGAAAAACCGGAACCAGAAAATTCGCAGTTATAGTAAAACATTAAGCAGTATCCTCGATATTGAACTGCTATCCAAGGTTACTATTGAATTGATTTGTGATTCCCTGGATGTAAATAAGGGCACATTGTTCCTTGTTGATCAAATTGAACCGGAGAAAGACCCGCCTAACTGGCGCTTGCGAGCGGTCCGGGGAACCACAGTTACGCTGCCGGATCTGGATTTTCTTCCTGCAAACAGCCCGATAACTAAAGTCCTTGCGGAAGAAAAGCGTCCTCTCACGCAAGCAGAACTGGAATTTATCCCGAAATTTCAAACCATTCCCGAAAATATTCTATCCTGGATCAAGGCACTGGAAGTAGAAGCACTGGTGCCAATCCATACTGAGGATGAATGGATTGGCTTATTTGCTTTATCCCAGAAACGATCCGGCGCATCTTTCTCGGAAGATGAGATTGATTTGCTTTCCATATTGGCTGATCAGACTTCTGTAGCTCTTCAGAGTGCAAGGCTGGTTGAAAGTTTGACTAAAATTGATAGCCAGCTCCGGAGGGCGAAAGCGTCTAAGAATACCGCCCTGGATAAAATCGAACGGATTAAAAAATCTGCCTCCGATATTATCAGCATCAAAGCCCACGAATTACGATCACCGCTGACAGTGGTCAGCGGATATACTCAGCTGTTGGCAAACGATACTGCGCTTATGAAGGATGAGTATTATGCTGAATTGATAAAGGGAATTCTCTCTGGATCTGACCGACTGCAGAGTATCATTGAAAATATGATCTCTACAGCGAATATTGCACCAAGTAATCTTAAGATTGGCACGCAGCCGCTTTCCCTTTATGCGATCGTTGACAATATATGCAGGGATCTGCAGGGAAAAGTTCAAGTGAGGAAAATCACACTTTCCCACGATAACCTGAGTGAAATTCCTGCTGTCTATGGGGATCGTGAGGCTTTAAAGAAAGTTTTTGAGATCCTGATTAATTATGCAATGACCCATACCCCCAGTGGGGGAAAAATTACCATCAACGGCAGGTATATTCCACCTAGATCGGATATTCTTAAGTGGGAAGGGGCTGAAATCATTGTCTGTGATACTGGAATAGGCATTGACTTAGAGGTGAAAGACCGCTTATTCCGGGAACACAAGAATCCATTCATGGCTGATTTTTCACTGCTGGATGAAATTGCAGATAGCGAGGAGCGACCTGGAGAACAGCTGGCGATTGCCAGAAGCATTATTGAAGCGCATAATGGGCGGGTGTGGGTTGAACGGATGGAAAAAGACACGGAGCACCTGCCGGGAAGCGAATTTCACGTAGTGCTTCCCCTGGAGCAACAGTCTAATCCTACCCAACCCGATAGAGGTTAATCATTTTCCAGATGTGATCTGCGTAAGCAGCGGTCAGGTTGGGAATTAGTCAGGAAATATCCTGGGGACCCGGGCACCAATACCGCAAGTAACTTCGTAGTTGATCGTATCCCAGGTCAATGCAACTTGATCGGCAGTTATTTCCTCTTCTCCTTGCTTGCCGATCAGTACTACCTCGTCACCAATCTGGGGATTTGGAATACCCTCAAGGTGGATCATACACTGATCCATACAAACCTGGCCAATAACTGGTGCCTTTTTTCCATTGATCAATACTACATTTCCTGGAACCCGCCGATAACCATCAGCATAACCGAGAGGAATAACTCCGATCCTCTCCTTTTTTGTTGTGACATATTGGTGCCCGTAGCTCACGCCGTGGTTGGGGGGTAAATCCTTGATGCTGGCGAGGACAGATTTCCAACTTAAGATGGGTTTAATTCCAGCTGGCAGCCGGATATATGGTGAGGGAGATAATCCGTAAATTGCGATTCCAGGACGAATTAGATTGAAGTGTGTTTTTGGATGAGCCAGACTGCCCGCTGAATTTGCCATGTGGATGATCTCTGGCAGCAGATCATGTTGGGTTAGATCCTGAATAATTTGGGTAAACTTTTTTTCCTGATTGTTCGTCGGTTTGGTATTCAGTTCATCTGCCCGGGCAAGATGGGAAAACAATCCTTCCAGGTATACATTTTCTGTGGCGGCAGCAGCTCGGGCAAGGGAAAGCGTTTCTCCCGGCATACATCCCAGACGTCCCATTCCAGTATCTGCCAATAAATGCACTTTGGCAGATCTGGTTGTGTGTTTGGAAGCCTCTCGTACCAGCTCGAGTTGATTTTGGGTCCAAATTGTGAGAGAGACATCAAGCTGAATCATCTCCTCAATTCGCTCTGGAGGAATGTAACCAAGCACCAGGATTTTGCACAGGATTCCCTCTGCCCTCATTTTTACTGCCATCCGGGGTCGGGCGACACCGAACCACTTTACGCCGGCTTTCACAGCGGCTTTTGTTACAGAAATAAAACCGTGGCCGTATCCATTGGCTTTCACCACTGCCATGATTGGCGTTTGGGTGGTTTCCCGGATGATTCTTACGTTATTTTGAAGAGCGTTTAGATCCACTTCCACCCAGGTGGCGTGGGGTTGATTAGCTTTCATAAAGGTGTATTTCCTGAGGAGATAAGTTCTGGCATACAGGCCTATTCTACCAGAGATTGTGAGGGGAGGTAGAGGGGAAACCGGACAGGGGGAAACCGGTCTAAAGAAACAAGGAATAACCCTTGACAGTATAGAACATATGTTCTATACTGGAACTGCATTACCAGAACGGGATTCATTTTCTCTACAAAATGGAGGGTTACCATGTCTGCAAACAGCATTCCTTTTATTCCGGAACGGATCCAGGTTAAACGGGGGGTGGTCTTTG
>CAZHHT010000051.1:0-20044 GCA_964532455.1 uncultured Anaerolineales bacterium | reverse complement strand
TTATGAGTGAAACCAATCCCAAAAAATCAGCCACACCAATAAATGTATTTCGGATTGCCCAAGGAATTATTTCTATTTTATTTCTCAGTTATTTAGGCTGGCGGCTCTATGTCGTAATTAGTGCTGGTGTATATGGACCGGCTACCTGGTTGCGTTTCACACTTAGCGGATTGATAATTGGAAGCGTTTATTCAGTGATCGCCATTGGGTATACCTTGGTTTACGGTATCCTCTTTATGATTAACTTTGCTCATGGCGAAATCATGATGTTGGGTGCTTTTGCTGGGTATTTTGTTTTTGAAGTGCTGAAATCAATAACCGTAGATCCAATTACCGGCACGAGTTTCCTTAATGCATATCAAATACTTTCGGTCATTTTAGCCTTTATCGCTGGCATGACAATAGCGGCCATAGTTGGATATTACCTAGAACGGATAGCATATCGTCCGCTCCAGGGCGCTCCCAGGCTAATTCCCCTCATCAGTGCTATCGGTGCATCAATTTTCCTGCAAAATGCTGCCCAGGTTGTATTCGGACCAAAACGACGAACCTATCACAATCCGGAGGCTTTGATTCGAAGTCAGGGATGGCGAATCCCCATCGGCGGGGAAGAGGTAATCCTGACATATACAGGTGCATTAACTATTATTTTATCGATTTTGTTGATGATTGGTTTATATATTCTGGTTATGAGAACCCGCTATGGACGATCGATGAGGGCTGTCGCAGAGAACAAACAAACAGCAGCCTTAATGGGTATTAATGTTGACCAGGTTATTAGTAACACATTCATAATTAGTGGGGCATTAGGTGGGGCAGCGGGAGTGATGTGGGGCATTCATAACGGTATTATTTACCATTATGTTGGATTCATTCCAGGGTTAAAAGCTTTTACGGCGGCGGTATTGGGAGGAATTGGAAATATCCCGGGAGCAATGGTCGGAGGAATTTTCCTAGGGCTTGTTGAATCTCTAGGACCTGCTGCATTAGGATGGGATTTTCAATTGAAGGATGTAATCGCGTTTACCATCCTGGTTCTAGTATTGATCTTCCGGCCTTCGGGCATAATGGGTGAAGTATTAACGGAGGAAAAAGTCTGATGAGAGAATTGATTAAAAAAGGCAGTCGAATGGGATGGATCGTCAGCATTGTACTACTTTTCTTAATCCTGTTTGGCCTGACTACTACACTTTCAGATATTCTAGGTGAAATGTTCAATCTCAGTTCAAATTCCCGAGTAGGAAATACTGGCGGATTGATGATATTCTTCGGTTTGCTGGGACTATGGGCTGGATCAAAAGCGGCGGCAGATGATAAAACGAATTTGAAACCCGCACTGGTTTCAGGAGTATCTGTTGGATTGGTGATTGGTCTTGTTGCAGGCGCGTTTATATTCCTGGTTGGATTTCTGGATTCCATGGATGTAGAAATGCGGGATTACTTCGTCCAGTTTTCCCGTCCAGCAGTTCAGTTTTTGCTTTATGGCCAAGGAATCCTGACAGGCCCATTGATCACTTTTGGGATTTTTCTTGTTTTTGGCGGCCTGGGTGGATATCTTGCTTACCAGCTGGAATCCAGGCAGACTAAAGAATACCTGCAGAAACGGGCATTGGTCTGGAAAGCCAAGGTTATGGACAGCAAAATCATCACACAGTATCAAAATCACCCCCGTTCCCGCTGGATAGGTTACGGCTTGCTCTTGGTAGCGGTATTTATCGCGCCCCAGCTCCTCAGTAAATATTGGAATTATGCCATGGGGACTGTTGGCATCTACATCCTGATGGGATTGGGATTAAATGTAGTGGTGGGTCTCGCCGGTTTGCTTGACCTTGGTTATGTAGCATTCTTTGCAATAGGTGCATATACAGCAGGACTTTTAACAGCGCCTGCTCCTATCGCTCTTCAGATTGGATTTTGGCCGGCATTGATATTTAGTGTCGTATTCGCAGCATTTGCGGGGATTTTACTTGGTTTTCCAGTCCTCCGGATGCGGGGGGATTACCTGGCAATTGTTACTCTTGGTTTTGGAGAAATAATCCGGGTTTTAATTAGAAGCGATATGATGGCTCCTTATTTAGGAGGTCCCCAGGGCATACGCGATATTGGTGGACCGAGTATCTTTGGATTAGATTTGACTGGTGAAAAAGCCTATTTGTACCTAATTATCCTGGGAATTTTAGTGACGATAGTCTTGACCAATTTTATTCAGAACTCAAGAGTTGGCAGGGCTTGGATGGCTATGAGGGAAGATGAAACTGTTGCTCAGGCAATGGGGATCAACACCTTGTTTTATAAATTAATGGCTTTTGCAACAGGCGCCGCATTTGCAGGAATCGGGGGTGCCTTATTTGCTGCCAGGAATCAATATACCGGCCCAGCCGATCATACTCTGATGGTTTCAATAAACGTTCTGTGCCTCCTGATTGTAGGCGGGATGGGCAGCATTCCGGGAGTAATTGTAGGCGCCTTAGTGCTTAAAGGACTACCGGAAATTCTTCGTGAGTTGGATTTATACCGGCTTCTGGTATTTGGCGCATTGCTGGTGATCATGATGATCCTCCGTCCGGAAGGCTTATGGCCCGCTCCCAGGCGTAGAATGGAACTTCATGAAGATGAGCCAGATGAGATACCGCAGGATAGAAATTTAATATCAGAACAAGAAGAGGGTTAGCATATGAACATTCTAGAAACCCGGAATGTAACTAAACGATTTGGTGGATTATCAGCGGTGGACAATGTGAGCATCATGGTACCTGAGGGATCTATTTACAGTATTATTGGACCCAATGGCGCTGGTAAAACAACCTTATTTAACTGTTTTACCGGTTTTTACCCGGCTGACGAAGGTGACATGCTCTATAAAGGCAAATCTTTATTGGGATATTCACCGGATAAGGTTACCCGGCAAGGTATTTCCCGGACTTACCAAAATATCCGTCTATTTCCGGCCATGACGGCTCTGGAAAATATCCTGGTAGGTGCTCATCCGCAGTTGAAATCTAACATGTTGGATGCATTTCTGCATACACCCCGGCAGAGAGCAGAAGAGCAAAAGGCTCTCCAAGATGCCCAGGAACTCCTTAATTTTGTAGGTTTAAAAGGAAAGGGCGACCTCTTTGCCCGAGGTCTGCCGTATGGAGAACAACGGCGGTTGGAAATGGCACGTGCGCTGGCTAACAAGCCGAATTTAATCCTGCTTGATGAACCAACCGCAGGTATGAATCCCAATGAATCAAAAACCATGATGCGTTTTATCCAGAATCTTCGAAATGAATTGGGAATCACGATTCTGCTGATTGAGCATGACATGAAAGTAGTTATGGGTATTAGTGAATATATTTATGTACTTGATTTTGGACAGTTAATTGCAAAGGGAACCCCGGGTGAAATCCAGAAGAATCCCCAGGTTATTGAATCATACTTAGGACGGGGGGCTGCCTGATCGAATCGGGTGGAGCTCTCAAAAA
The DNA here is from genome assembly GCA_964532455.1 of uncultured Anaerolineales bacterium. Lineage (GTDB taxonomy): Bacteria > Chloroflexota > Anaerolineae > Anaerolineales > UBA11858 > B10-G9. The sequence continues at coordinate 16,577 of CAZHHT010000051.1, read as the reverse complement.
TGGAATGAACTTATGGCTATGCTTGAAGTAAATAATATACATACTTATTATGGCAATATCCACGCCTTAAAAGGAATCTCGATTACTGTGGAAGAAAATGAGATCGTGACTCTGATTGGAGGCAATGGTGCAGGGAAAACCACCACACTCCGGACGATCAGTGGATTGCTTCACCCACGAGCAGGAGAAATTTATTTCGAAGGGGAAAATATTTCTGAAATGCCCGCACACGAGCTTGTGTATAAAGGCATTACGATGGTCCCGGAAGGTCGGGGAATTTTCTCCCGCTTAACCGTTTTAGAAAATTTGGATATGGGTGCATATTCCCAGCAGGATCGATCCACATTTGATGATGACCTTGCCCGGGTATTCCAGCTTTTCCCCCGTATGAAGGAAAGACAGAAACAGGTTTCCGGGACGTTATCGGGTGGCGAACAGCAGATGCTAGCCACTGCCCGGGCGTTAATGGCGAGCCCACGTTTGCTGTTGATGGACGAACCCTCTATGGGATTGGCTCCGATCCTGGTGGAAAGTGTTTTTGAAACCATCCAGCAAATTAACAGTGACGGTACAACGATTCTACTTGTAGAACAGAACGCGACAGTAGCGTTGTCAGTTGCCGACCGCGGGTATGTTCTGCAGACGGGTGAAATCGTGTTAAAGGACAGCGCAGAAAATCTTCGTGAAGATAAGATGGTTCAAAAAGCTTACCTTGGCATAGAATAGTTAACTTTGTTTTTGCCATTTTTTGTCCTGTGATGTTAAAATACATCGCAGGACTTTTTTTTGGAAGAATACTTGTTTGATTAAGGATAGGTGATAAGAGATGCCAAGTGCGGAAATCATTACCATTGGTACAGAACTGCTGTTGGGGGAGATCGTTAACACAAATACACAGGTAATTGCCCTTGCCCTGCGGAAAATCGGCGTCGACGTTTATCGCACAGCAACCATTGGCGATAATCCTGACCGTATAGCACAGATACTCCTGGAGAGCATCTCCAGGGCTGATATTATCATAGCAACTGGGGGGCTCGGTCCAACCGTAGATGATCCCACCCGGCATGCGATTGCCCAGGCATTTGATCAAGAGCTTATATTTTACCCGGAACTATGGGATGAAATTGTCAGACGTTTTTCCAAATATGGGATTAAGCCTCCAGAAAACAATAAACAACAGGCATATCTTCCGGAAAATGCTGAGAGTCTGCCAAATCCGAGGGGCACAGCTCCCGGTATTTTCCTGGAAATAAATAAGAGTCTGTTATTTTCCCTTCCAGGAGTTCCAGTTGAAATGGAAGGAATGATGAATGAACAAGTGATCCCGAGAATTACCACCAGATACTCACTCGCCGGTGTGATCCTGACTCGTAATATTAAGGTAGAAGGGATTGGCGAATCGCAGATTGACGCCTTGATCAGAGATTTGGAGCAGCTCTCAAATCCTACGGTGGGATTGGCAGCTGCTAAAGGATATGTTCTGATTCGGATCACTGCCAAAGCTGAAAATGAGGATCTGGCAGATGCTCTTATCCGGGAATTAGAGGAGGAAATCAATACCCGATTAGCTGATTGGATTGGCCCATATTGACATACTAAATCGCGATCCTATGTGGATTAGGATTATGGCTCGAATTATTAAAAACTCAGTACAAGAAAAATTTTGTTTATCCCCACAACAATAATGCTATTGCGCCAGCCGATAGCGGGATAATCAAGCCGATACCCCAGCGGATCACAGTAAAGCGCCATCCCATAAATGGAAGCTCAAAGCTAAGAGTCAACAAGGATTGAGTTGACCAGCTTGTGATTATAGTGATTACGGATGCCAAGCCTGCTCCAGCCTCAAAGAGGATGGCTATGAGAGGAAATACAACATAAGGTCCCCCGGGAAGAACCATTCCAATAAATTCCGCCAGCAGGATTCCTCGCCATCCGGAATTTGGACCGATCCAGGTTTTTACCAGTTCATCTGGAGAGAGGATATTTACAAACCCGACAATAATAAATGCCAGGACTAGCAGCAGGGCATTTTGTTTTGTTGTTTCCCAGGCGAGTAATCCACCTCGTTTAACGGTGCCAGTTCCTTCTTTCCAGCTGTAGAGGAATAAAAATCCGGCGATACACCAGAGAATAATTGTCGCCGAATTCATAAGTCAATATTCTCCCGGATATTCTTAATTCTTTCCCCAAAAATTCTTTCGGCGATAATTCCTATCAGTGGGGGGATAAGGAAAGTGATCAGATAACGGCGAATAGTTATCGTTGTTCCCAAAATGGCAAATTCCAGGGGAAGTCTGGATACTGACCACAAGTTTTTAGCCGATACAAAAGCGATGAGGACTCCCAACCCTGCGCCTGATTTTAGAAGGGCACTCGCGATTGGGTAATAGGCGTATGGACCTCCGGGTATTAATCCACCTCCCAGACAAGCTAATAGGATACCTTTTATCCCCGCATCTGCTCCTAACCAGCGATTAATGAACTCTTTCTTTATCAGGGCTTGCAAAAAACCGGCGGTTAGAAATGCAGCTGCAAGCAATGGGAGTTCTCGCCAGAGAATTTTGATACCTTGGAGCAATCCTGCCTGGACCAAATCCCATCCTGCCTGGAGGTAAGCTAATACGCCCAGGATGACAATAACGACCAGTAATAAGAAATGGATCTGGAATTTCTTAAGTGTGGGTAGCATTTAGTGTTTTTTATACTTCGTAGGGCAGGGTAATAGTAAATGTTGTGCCGACATCTACTTCGCTGGAAAATTCTATCTCTCCCCCATGGTCGTGTATGATTTGTTTCACAACTGATAAACCAAGACCGGTTCCTGGCACTTGGTCCCGGTGACTTTTTACCCGGTAGAATTTTTCAAATATTTTCGTTTGTTCATCTTCTGGGATACCCAATCCGGTATCAGAAATTATAATAACAAGCTGATCCTGTTCTGATTTTGCTTTAAGGATAATTTCTCCCTCAATTCTATTATATTTAACAGCATTGTTCAGCAGATTGATAAATGCCTGCTTTAGTTGTTTACGGTCTCCCCGAATTCGAGGAAGGGTGTCGGGTAAATCCAGAATGAATCGTAGGTTTAGCTTATGAACCTCATTGATAATTATTTCGTGACACTCAATTAATAAATCCCTGATATCAAATTCATTTATATTGTATTGTTTTCTTCCCGATTCCAAGCGGGCTAAATCTAAAAAGGAGCTGGACATATCTGAGAGGGCTTCAATTTCTGCCTCCAATATATCAATCATCTTTTTCTTTTGATCTTCGTGGACCCGGTTGTTTTTTAATAGATGAGCAGCTGCACTTAATGCCGATAATGGCGTGCGGATTTCATGAACAAATTCTCCAATTAAATCCGATTGCAGGAATAATCGGGAATTTTCAATCGCTACAGTTGCCTGGGCACCTAAGGCCAGCAGCACATCCTCATCTTCCTTATTAAAACCTCCATCTATTTTATTAATCACTTCCAGAACACCAATTACATTACCCTTGGATATTAGTGGAATGCCTAAGAGCGAACTGCATTTAATGTTGGTTATTTTGCCAATGTAATCAAAATGCCTTTTGTCCTTTTGAGGATCATCAACAATTATTGGTTTTTGATGGTTAACAATCCATCCTGCGATACTTTCATCCAGGGGTACTGGTGTACCTCTTTTAAGATGGGAATCTAAATTGGTCGCCGCCTGAAAATAAAAGGTTTTCTTGTTCGGATAATACATCAATATAGAAGCTTCTTTTGCATCTGAAACTTCGCAGGCAGCCTGGACAATTTTAGAAAGCAGAATGTTCAGGTCTAGCTCCGAAGCCAAGTCACAAGAGATATTAATTAGTTTTTGGTATCTATTCAGAAGAGTGGAATGGGCTTTATTTTTTTTCATTCAGAACCTTGTTTTCTATAATCGGCATCAACTCTTCTAAATCCCCTTGAATTGAAACCGCTGCCAGATTGTCCAGGTGAGTACAGGTACGGTTGATAATTATCAGCTTTGCTCCAGCCGCAAGAGCAGAGTAGGGAAGATCACAAACCGGAGTGACTATTAACGAAGACCCCAGGATCAACAGCAGGTCACATTTTGAGATTTCTTCTCTGGCTTGTTTCCATTTTTCGGCGGGGAGTTGTTCTTCATAAAGAATAATATCCGGCTTTAAGAGATTACCGCATTTGGGACAGGTGGGGATGTCAGAGTTATCCAGAAATGTATTTATCAATTCAACGGTTGCTTCAATTTGTTGGTAACAGCCAAGGCAGGTAAGGGTTTTATATGTTCCGTGGACTTCAATTACACTGTTTGAGCCTGCTCTCTGATGCAGCGAATCAATATTCTGGGTGATGATGGATTGAAGATAGTTCTGTTTTTCCAGATTCGCAAGAGAGAAATGTGCGAGATTGGGATTTGCTTGGAATAAAATCTTGATAAAGGGACGAAGCCAGTTAAAAAAGCGGTCAGGGTTGTACCGGAAAGCGCTTAGGGATGCTACCTCCATTGGTGAATAACGTGTCCAGACTCCGCTACCAGGGGACCGGAAATCCGGTATACCGGATGGTGTAGATATGCCTGCGCCTGTTAAAGCAACACAATATTTGGCATCAAATATCAATTGGGCGGCAAGATCAATTTGATTTATCTTCTCTGCAGAGGGATGCACCATTCTTTTTATTTTAGGATAAATTGAGTTAGCTCGCGGAATTGATCTGCTGTCATGCTGTCCTCTGCACGCTGAACTATCGGTATGTTGGTTGCCGCGGCCTGATATGCCAATTCCGGTACCGGCGTGAAGATTTGATCAATCTTTCTTTCCAGTTGGTTCTCTGCCTGTTCCCAGCTGAGCTGTACTCCGGAACGCTGCCTGTTGATCAATACAATAGTAAATCGACCTTCTCCTATACCGTAGTTGATCAGGTCCTGTATCAGTATTCTGGTTTGGATTATGTTGCCAGGAGATGGCTCAAGGCAGATCAGGATTTTATCGCATTCTGGAAGAACTCTGGAGTTTATTAGGGATAACGATGGACCCAAATCTAGAATTGTATAGTCGGCATGACTTCGCAATTCTTGTGCGATCTGAAAGAACTTTTCTGCCTGCGTGATGTATTTTGAGTCAGATGGGTGGTGGGAAGATAATAGAGTCTTGATGCCGGATTTATGTTCCAGTAAAGAATTTTCAATCTCGGTTGGTATGTCAATTTCCGAATCTTCCTCGAGCATTTTGATCATTCCGTTTGTATTATGGACATCCAGATCCATACTGATTGTGCCCTGACCAGGTCTGAAATCAGACAAGATAGTGGGCTTTTCTGATTGTTTGTGAATCTCTATTGCTAAATTAGTTGCCAGCGTTGAAATTCCGATTCCACCTTTAGAGGAAATAATACCTATTAAACTTCCCTTTTTAGCTGGGATAACCTGGGTACTAGATAATCTTTGGGGTGCCCGCTTAAGGATTGAATTTACCTGGGCGAATAATTCCCTGGGCCTGGCAGGTTTAGTGATGTATGCATCTGCACCGGCTTCCAATCCTTCCACTTTGTCATCGACCTGACTTTTGGCAGTGAACATGATGATCGGGATTGTTTCGGTTTCCGGCGAAGATCTAATTGTCCGGGCAATTTCGTATCCATTGATATCAGGGATCATGATATCAAGCAGGATTAAATCTGGATTCTCGTCTTTTGCCAGCTGAAGACCTTTTTCGCCGGTGGTTGAGGCCAGGATTTTGAAACCTTTCCTCTCGAGCATGATACCTACCAGCTTTAGAGTATCAATATCATCATCGATAATCAATATAGTTTGGACCATAAAGCACCTTGGGGGAACCGGATAAAACCTATTAATACAATATACCATAGATTATAATTGGAAAATGATTATCAATGCGGTAGAAAAGACATTCCGGAAAATAAATAAACCTATTGTGATAGGCGTCTCCGGAGGACCAGACAGTATGGCTCTTCTGCATGTCATGACGGAATTAAACCTGTCACTTGTTGCTGCCTACTATAACCACAAGCTTCGGGAAGAGGCCGATCAGGAAGCAGAATTTGTCCGGAAAGTCGCCGACTCTTTAGGTGTACCATTCCGTGAGGAATCCGGAGACGTGCGATTATTTTCTGATGAAGGAGGTCTGTCTATTGAGGAAGCTGCCAGAATTCTTCGGTATCGGTTTCTATTCCGGGTTGCAGTTGACCTCCGAGCTGGCGCGGTCGCGGTTGCTCATCACGCGGATGATCAGGTTGAAACAATATTGATGAATTTACTGCGCGGGACAGGAATGAAGGGGATGTTGGGAATGCAGACAGTGAGTTTGCCTAATCAGTGGAGTGAATCTATCCCTTTGATCAGACCGTTACTGGGAGTTTGGAAAGAGCAGATTTTGGAATATTTGAATGAAAGTCAATTTTCAGCCCTTACCGATCCTTCAAACGCGGAGTTGATATTTCATAGAAACAAAATTCGTCATGAGTTGGTTCCTCTTCTGGAGAATATTACCCCTGGGTTCCGACAGAGGCTGCTCCAGACTGCTAATATATTGAATGCTGATGATAGCGCTCTGGAAAAGCTCACTGAAAATGCCTGGGAATCTTGCCTAAATAGCCAAGGCACTAGCTATATCCGATTTGCCAGAGATTTATTCCTGAAATATCCTCATGCCATAAAGCGGCGTTTGATCAGGAATGCGTTACAAAAGCTCCGGCCGGATTTCCGGGACCTTGGTTTTCAACAGGTGGAAAGGGCCCTTGATTTTTTGCGGGATCCAAAGCAAAAATCAACAAATTGGGTTGCTAAAGTTAATCTCTCTCAATCTCCGGATAGAATTGTTTTTTCAACCTGGGAAACTGACCTTGTGAAGAATCAATTCCCGCAGTTGATGAATCAAGAGCAGATCCCCTGTCCACTTCAAGGAGAGGTTGCATTAGGAAATGGATGGTATTTCACAGTTCAGCCGATACGTTACTCTCTGCATCATTTTGACAAAGATGATTTTCCAAACGATGATTTTATGGTTTGGGTTGATAGCGAATCTGTTAGTGAGGGTTTATTTATCAGAGTCAGGCGAGAGGGTGATCTGTTTTCCCCCCTAGGTATGGAGGGTAAATCCATGAAGGTATCAGACTTAATGATTAATGAGAAAATCCCGGCAGCTTTTCGCACTTTATGGCCGCTGATTGTCGTGGGGGATACTATTCTCTGGGTACCGGGAGGACGTTTAGGTCATGAAGCCAGAATTACTGAGGGTACAAAATCCCTGCTGAAATTGGAATTTGTCAAAAGATAAACTTTATCCGGGAATAGGCGTTAGACTTCTACTGGCAATTCCACTGGTGTGCTCTCTTCGGCTTCAGAACTGCATAAGGTGTGCAGCTTCCGGCTAACTTCACGCCATTGAACTTCGGAAATCCCTAATTTCTGCCTGATTTTATTTTGATCCATACTTGCCTGCCAATCCCGAACAGCACAGGTCCAGCGGCACATGGAAAAAGAAACCCTTTTTGTAATTCCTGCATCTTTCCCTAAATCTTCCAGGATGTATTCCAACATCCTGGCTGACCAGGGGAACAAAGTATCATTGAGGCCGTGAAGTGCTCGATACTCATGATAAGCATCAATCCAATCCTGAGGTAGAGGTAATTTTCGTTCTTTATACCGGTTTTGAGGGCTGGCATAGCGGACAAAAACCAGAGGTCCTTCCGGAGCATCCATTTGAATGTGATTCGGACTTAAAGAGAGACATTCGCCCTTTTTTATTCCGGTATTCAGCAGTAGGGAGAATAACAGGTAGGAACGAAGATCGGGATTTGGTTTCAGGCGATAGGACTCGGCAGTATCCAAAATCCGGGAAACTTCCTCGGGGGTGAGTACCTCGGGCAGGGGGCTTCTGACAGATTTTTGGACTACTTTTTCAGCCGGGTTTAACGGAATTGATCCACCTTCATGGAGCCAGCGGAAAAAAGATTTAAGGGAGGTTATACGGCGAGCCAGAGTTTTTGGACTGCAGGGCACACCCCTTTCATGTTCCATCCACCTCAGGAAGTTATTTAGGTCTGCCAGACTGATCTCTCCCACCCGCCTGTCAGGGGGCAGATAGGATGCTAACAGCCGCAAATCTCCCAGGAAGGCAATAATTGTGTGCGGGGAGCTGCCTTGATCGCCCAGGAAGATTTCCCAGGCTTGTAAGGCAGGGGCAAGGGTAGTTTGGGAGCTGATGTGGGCTGTGGGTTCGTTGATCATATCCGAAAACCTTTCGTATAGTCAATATGGGATAAGTGTACCTGAGCTGAAGCACCTTGTCAATGGAAAATGACCGGTTGCCCAAAATTCAGCTGCATATTAATCTAATTGCATCGTCGTTGTTCTCCTGAGTATTGCTGGTTAAGGATTCTGCAGGGTAACTGTTCCAGCTTTGGTCTCAATGGTAATAGTCAATTTTGGTCCCTGGCCTTCCAGGATGTACTCATTACCGGATTCCTGCCAATTACCCGAGGTGAGAACTTTTGAAAAAGGACCTTCAAAATTTACTTCTGCTTGAACACCTTCAGGTACAGAAATAACCAGCCGGCTTAAACCGGTTTCAATAAATACCGAAGCATCCCGCTGCAATATTCCTGAAAAATCTAATGAGTAATTACCGGCTCCGCTTTGGAATATCATCGTTTGGAAGTTGGCATTACCCAGCTTTTCCATGGTGATATTGGATGCTCCGGTTTCATACCGGAAACCATTCATAGCAGCAGCATTGGGGGTTGAAAATTTTAGTTTTACATTTGCCGCCCCATCTGAAATGTGGAGATCTGTAAGGGAGAGTCCGCCAAACTCATACTCTCCGCTGTATCCTCCTGCTTTTATTGTCAGCTCGATGGGGTAGCTCGCGATTGCGATATTCCACTCGTTTTTAATTGAGCCATCAATTGTAGGAATTGCATTCAATTTCAGGTTTCCCTGTTTTAAGGTTACACCGGTATCATCAATAGTGATTTCTGGTTTAAAATCGGCTACGTTATAGGCAGCTGTACCGGCTAAGAGATCTGCGCCCGGATTTGGCAGCAGGGTTATTTTTCCAGCGCCAAATGATAAATTTAGATCAAGGGGAGGGGGAAAATCCGGTACTGGTACCTGGATAATCTCAGTTACTGTGGGACCGGTTTTGGATTCCGTTTTAAAGGGAAGTTCAATATTGATTCCGCAGCCGGATAGAGTCATCGCGAGCAGCATAGATAATATTACAACCTTAGTTGTCAATTTCATGATAATTCTCCTCAGCCAATTAGGCTGAATGATGTTGAATCTATTGGTTTTAACAGTGCAGGATTCATTCCAAAGGGAAAATTGGTTCCTGATCGCCCAGAACCGGTTCAGGATGAGTAAGGTGAACCTGGATAAAGGCAATCAGGCTGGCTGGAATTTCCCGGATAATCCAATAATCGGAGTCCTGATAAGTCCTCCTATCAGCTGATACCCCCACTGCCTGTAACCCTAGTGAATTGCAGGTGTAAAGCGCTCTGGGTAGATGGAATTGCTGGGTAACCAGAATAGCCTCAGAGAGCTGGAATATCTCTTTGGCACGGTAGCAAGTATCATACGTCCTACGCCCTGCATAATCCAGAATTATGTCCTCTTCCGGGACACCAATTTGCACTGCATAGCTCTTCATTGCTCCAGGTTCGTTGTAATTTAAAAAACGATTATCCCCGCTCACGAGTATTTTTTCAACTTTACCGGCAGCATACAATTTTGCAGCAGTAGCTACCCGGTCCTCGAGTACAGCTGTTGGTCCACCGTCAGCAGTTAAACCAGCGCCAAATACGATAGCTGCTCTGAAAGGGGCAACCGTATCGTCCGTGTAGACCCTGTTTGAAGCATAGCGAAGCATGATAAATCTTGGGGCTCCAATCAGGATGATTAAAACCAGAAGTATTTTGAGAATCATTTTTCTTCTTTTCTTAAACACGAGCGCATTGTACCACGGGTGGAAGGGAATAACAGGAAAGAGGAAAACTGGACAGTGGCAGCACAAAATATAAGATATGGATTAAGCTATTTAGGTGATTGAGGGATATTATCGTCCCGGTTTATTCCTGATAGCTTCGGATAGTTTCCTGGTAAATTTGGGTAATTGGTATCCCGAGTTTTTGCGCTGCTTTGCGGCAATCTTCGTATTCCGGAGATATTTTTTTGAGATCCGGGTTGATTTCAGCAATTTTTACCCGGATTTTGCCGTAGGGAGTTTCTACTTCCTGGATGGTTCGCGGCAACGCGTAACGATCTACCAGGATTTGTTTTATCCCCAGCGTGGTAGTTTCCCGGAATAATATTGATCTCATGGTATCAATATCAGAAGGTTCACAAAGCACCTGAATTTGAGTGCCTGGTCGGTTCTTTTTCATTTGAATGGGTGATAATGTCACATCCAAAGCGCCGGCTGAAAAAAGGGATTCAATCACATATGGATAGATTTCTGGGTTGAGGTCATCTAAGTTTGTTTCCAGAACAGCCAGGCGATCAAGGGTTGCAGACTCTACTTGTGCTATTTCCCCGATCAGGACGCGCAGCAAATTTGGGATTGGCAGATCTCTTCCTCCGGCGCCATATCCAACAGTTTCCAGAACCAGGGGCGGGGCAGGACCAAAATCATCCACAAGTTCAGCCAGCAAGGCAGCACCTGTGGGGGTGACAAGTTCCGTATCGATATCCTTCCCGTAAACGGGGATCCCTTTCAGCAAGGCAACAGTCGCAGGGGCAGGAAGCGGTATTTGACCGTGGGCACCCTTGATGAAACCTTTCCCCAAGGGAACCGGGGAAGCGTAGATTTTAGAAATCTCCAGATACTCAAGTGCCAATAGTGTACCGGTGATATCGATAATCGTGTCTGTTCCGCCTAATTCATGCAGGTGAACCTGATCAACAGATTTATTATGGATAGTTGCTTCTGTTCCGGCAATTCTTTTGAAGATCTGTAAAGCCCTGTTTTGAACCGTTTGGGGCAGGGAGCTTTTTTGAATGATATCTTTGATCTCTTTTATATGCCTCTCGGGAGGTTGTTCAGTTACCAGGACATCCACTTTTGTGGCACAAAAACCGTTTTTATCTACGGTTTTTGCCTGAATATCAAATTCGTTGAGGTTTAAACCCGCCAGCAGCTCTTTGAGTTTATCAATGGACAATCCCGCATCTACCATCGCCCCCAAAATCATATCCCCGCTTGCTCCCCCGATTAAATCAAAATAAAGGACTTTCATTTTTGAATTCTCCTTAAAATCAAGTGAGCATAAACTGCTGCACCGAAGCCGTTATCAATATTAACCACTGCAACACCGAGGGCGCAGGAGTTTAACATGGTCAGCAAGGCAGATACACCCTGTAAGTTTGCTCCGTATCCGACGCTGGTAGGTACACCAACTACAGGACAGGAGACCAGGCCGCCAACTACACTTGTTAAGGCACCTTCCATCCCAGCTACACTGATGATCACATCGGCTTCCGATAGCAACGCATGCTGATCAAGAAGGCGGTGAAACCCGGCTACTCCGACATCATAGGCGCGGATCACACGGTTTCCAAGAAATTCCAGGGTTTGGGCTGCTTCTTCGGCAACAGGTTGATCCGAAGTGCCCCCGGAGACAACCATAGCATAAGGATCCTCTTCATCCAGGTTGGTGAAATCACCGCGGGATAATTTCAGCAGTTTCGACTCAGAATTGTAATTAGCATCTGGCAGATTCTCCAGGACATAAGCTGCAATTTCTGGTGAGACCCGGGTTCCCAACACCCGGTCGTGATGGTCCCAGAGCCTTTTCAAGATCGTTGCCACTTGATCCGGAGTTTTGTTCTCGCAGAAAACCACTTCAGGGAGTCCCTGTCGTAAATCCCGATGCAGGTCAAGTCGGGCGTATTCCAGGTTCTCATAAGGAAGCGACTTCAGGCGCTTTAACGCCTGGTTAACTGTGGTTTCTCCTGATTGGACATCCGATAATAATTGTTCCAGTTTATTTCGATCCATAAGAATTAATTACCTCATTCATGCTTCCGGAGCGGAATCCTTTTAAATCCAGGGTAGTATAAAAGAACCCTAACTCTTCAAAGGCTTTGATAATTTTTAAACGGTTTCCCATCACCTGATCAAACACTTCGGGAGGGACTTCAATTTTGGCTAATTTACCGTGATGGCGGACTCTGAGTTGACGAAATCCCAGCCTGAATAGGAAATCTTCAGCCTCTTCGATTTCTTTCAATAATGAAGGAGTGATTTCCATTCCATAAGGTATGCGGGAAGCCAGACAGGCTGAGGAAGGTTTGCCCCAGTTGGGCAGACCCATCTTGCGAGCCAGTTCCCGGATCTCATTTTTTGTTAATCCAGCTTCTTGAAGCGGACTGCGGATACCCTGCTCTAGTGCTGCCTGCTGTCCGGGGCGGTGATCAGAAAGGTCATCTGCATTGCTGCCGTCTATGATGTGGTGAAAGTTGTTTTCATCAGCATAGTTTCTTAATAAAGTAAATCGGTGATCTTTGCAGAAATAGCATTTTTGAGGTGTATTCGCCAAAAAATCAGGCAGGGTCATTTCCTGGCTGTTCATCTCAACCAGCTGGATACCCAGCTTTAAAGCAATCTCCCTTGCTTCATTCAGTTCCCGTTTTGGAAGGGTTGTCGAGATCAGGATAACGGCGGTAACCTTATCCCCTAACACATCCTGAGCTGTCTTGACGAGAAAAGTGCTATCCACACCCCCAGAATAGGCTGCTAGCACTTTATCCATGCTGGAAAAAATATTTTTCAGATGTCCCATCTTTTGTTTCATGCAACTTAGTCTACCATAAAGGTTAAGTACAACGATCCGTAATTCTTCAATGATTACGGATCGTCTTCTTAATGTTGATTTATAGATTTACACCATTCGTTCGCGGACTGCGGAGCTGATATAGTCCATCAGTGCCACTACAACCGCAATTGCCAGCATTTGTGCGCTGGCCCCCCGATAATCAAGCAGATTGATATTCTGCTGGAGCAGGAAACCAATCCCGCCGCCGCCCACAAAACCGATGATAGTGGACATGCGCACGTTGATGTCCCAGCGGTACATGGTAAAGGAGATGTATGGTGAGGTAATTTGCGGAATGATGGCATAAACAATCGTCTGTAAGCGGTTCGCACCGGTGGCTTGCACGGCTTCCAAAGGACCGGGCAGAATGCTTTCCACCTGTTCCGAGTACAATTTCGCAAGAGCCGCTATGGTATGGAGTGCCAAGGCTAAAGACCCAGCAAAAGGACCAATGCCAACCCAAATCACAAAGACAATCGCCATTACCAGAGCTTCCACGGATCGGGTACCGTTCAGGATAGTGCGGGTGATACCATAGATTACCATTCCTGTTGGCAGGGCTTTTTTGGGAGCGGTTATGATGGCCAGAACTAAACCAATCGTGGCACCAATTCCTGCTGGCCAGTAGAGAGTCTTGCTGAGGTTATTAATCTGGTAAAGCCAATCAAGGCCAGCGCCAATCAAGGTAAAAAGGACAGCCCCTGCTAGTGCTGCAATGACCAAGTTAACTGTTTTCACGATGCCTGCTGCTGCTTTATCACTGATGTTTTGACCAATCTTTCCCATTGTGCCGCCAACAACTGCGCCGGTTCCCAAGGCAGTTACTGCAGGGATTAACAAAGGTGAAGCTTCACCCAGCTGATAAAGGAAATTTCCCAGGAAACCAACCGGACCGAGAAGTTCAATGAGTGATTTTCCTACAGAACGGGAAAGTGTTTCGAGGAAGATCAGGATAGCAACACTGAATAACGCGGCCAATATTATCAGCAGAATCCTGAATAGCTTACTGAATGTCCGTTCTGGTTCTGGACCACTAACTGTTAAACTCCAGCGTAAGATCAAATATACCAGGATGAAACCAATAATTAAACCACCCAAGCAGAAGAGGGAATTATTTGTGATAGGAACAAGAAGATTCCTGATCCAAGTAGCAGCTTGTAAACCGAGGTATATTCCTGCTGGCCAGCCAATAAGGGAGAAAGCCACGCTGGATAACGGGCTCTTGTTCTCGCTCATCAGGTTGCGGGCTGCCAGGAAGCTGACGGGAATTGCGATGGCCGTGCCGATAGCGGTAGCCAGCAGAGCCATGAATACCGTCTCAATGATCTTCTCCCAGGTCACTTTGGCGGTATGAGTTAACTTTGGACCACCAATTTGAAGTCTTGCTGTGGCCCTGATGTGCTGAGCTTCTTCGACCGGCTGCCTGGTGGGGATTTCTACCTCGATTTGAAAATATCCTTCCCCGTCGGCTTCAAAATTTTCCAATTGTTTTTTAACTCCGGAGGAATTAACAAAATTTATGGGACCTTTGGAATTGGGTGCAAAATTAAAACCTTCAATGATAACATTCTCTTCTGGAGAGGCACAATACACGCTGGCGATCAAATAAGGTTGATCCGTTTCGGGTTTTGGGACCTCGACATCCTGATCTTCAGGACAGGGAAGATAAAATGGGATTTCAACTTCGGTATCTTCAGTTTCATATTTAATAAGGTCTGGTTTTACAAGGGCACGAATGACTCTTTTTAATTGGGTCAAGCGAACTTCATCCCGGGTGGTTTCAAAGTTGACATCCGTGACCTGGACGCCGTATGCAAAAACTACAACTATCAGGAGTACAATCAGGGCAGTTCCTAATGATCGCAGCAGAGATGGTTTTTTCTTATCCATAAAGCTTTCCTTAACCTATCCGTTCAGCTTCTTTACCGTAGATTTCCTTGAACTTTTCATCGTCAATGTCATTCGGGGATCCATCAAACATGAGTTTCCCCTCATTAAGTGCTATAGCCCGGTCTGCGTAACGGTGTACCAGATCCAGAAAGTGCAGACTGCAAAGTACCATCACTCCGTCTTCTTTATTGATGGTTTCCAGGTGCTGCATAATGCTGTGAGCTAGAACAGGATCAAGACTGGCGACTGGTTCATCTGCCAGGATGATTTCCGGTTCCTGCATCATTGCCCGGGCAATCCCCACTCGCTGCTGCTGTCCCCCACTCAGCTCGTCAGCCCGTTTATAGGCTTGATCAGCGATGCTGACTCTTTCCAGCTGTTTTATTGCCATTTCCATATCGCTTTTCGGGAAACGGTTAAGTAAACTCAGGGCCGGATTCACATAGCCGAGGCGTCCTGCCAGGACGTTAGTGATTACTCTGGAACGCGAGACAAGATTAAAATGCTGGAAGATCATGCCAATTTTCCGGCGGATGCGCAGCATTTCGTCCTGGCTGGCTGCAGTGATATCTTCCCCATTCCAGATGATTTGACCTTCAGTGGGTTCGATCAGGCGGTTGATGCAGCGCAGCAGGGTGGATTTTCCTGAGCCGCTCAGACCAATGATTGCCAGGAATTCTCCCGGTTTTACGGTGAAGCTGACATCGTACAAGGCCTGAGTACCCCCCTCATATATTTTTGTGAGGTTTTTTATTTCTAACATAGGATTAGATTCACTTAGCCCCGGACATTTGGTCCGGGGCTATGATTGTGATAGTTAGGGTGGATTACTCGCCAATGTTCTCAAGGCTGATGCCCTGAGCTTCCATCATGATGCGGATACCATCAAAGTTTTCGTCAAAGATGGGGCCAACGCCGGTCCAGTCATAGAAGGACTCGTTGCAGAGAGTCTCTTCACAGGCATCGGAGGCCACATAGGCAGTGACGGCATCGATGATAATCTGTTTGAGGGCATCTGGGAAATCCGGGGAGAAGGACATGGTGTCATTGGGGATCTCCGGAGAGAGAGCTAGGATGCGGACTTTCTGGACCACATCAGGTGCTTCCTCACGGATGGCTGCGCGGGCATCCAGTACGCGGTAGTCACCGCAGTAGAGTTTACCTTCTTCAGTCAGGCCGCAATCATCGATGAACTCATCAGGGATGTCGGGAGCCATATCGACGGTCCAGGAACCTTCAGGAAGCAAAGGTGCACTGAAGTAAGCGGTTCCAAAATCTGCTTCGCCGTTGTAAACAGCTTTCACAGCCTGAGGATGTCCACCAGCTTCGATGACTTCCCCAACGGTGATTCCCTGATCACTAAACAGGGAAGTGGGGTAGAGGTAACCAGAGGTGGAAGTGGCATCCGGGTAAGCCCAGGAGGCGCCTTCCAGGTCCGCAAGGGTTTGGAAGTCGCTGTCGCGGGCAACTACGAACATGGTCCAGTAGACATTCCAGCCGTAGCGTTCAGAAGCCAGTCCGGGTTCCACACCACAGAGCTGGTTGGCGAGAGCGTATCCCATGGCGGGGATGAAGCCAATCGTGTTTGTGGGGGAAGCGCACATCTCTTCGATGGTTGCTGCATAGGAAGTTGGAACACTGACTTCATAGTATAGCCCGGTGGCATCGAACAGGGCCTGTTCGATCAAATCGCCGCCAGCGATCATGAAGTCAACATCCACGGAAGGAACAAAGAGAACCTTGATGGGTTCAGCTTCAGTTCCAACGGTGATTTCTTCAGCAGCCTTGCCGGGCCAGGAAGCGTCGATTTCGGCCAGGACGGTGTCGATATCAGCGGTGCCGGAGAAGTAATCGGTCA
>CAZHHT010000050.1:0-20149 GCA_964532455.1 uncultured Anaerolineales bacterium | reverse complement strand
CTTCGGAGTGGACGACTATTTTCGGAATCAGTGGATTCTTTCGCCGGAATATGCAGACAAGACAAAAACACAGGAAAATATTGTTTTAAGCTCTGAGTTCATCCCTTAGAATGCAAAAGAAGGTAGCCATAGCAATCCTGCTATTGCCAAAAAGTCAATTATGCTAAGGATTACAGGCGGTAATGCGATCGTGCCCCTACCAGTGGCTTAAAAGGACCTTGCAGGGAGAAGGATCAGTCGTGAGAGGGAGTAAAAGGAAGGAAATAAAGGGGAAAATAGTGTCTATTGTGTATATTATGTTTATTGTTTCTATCCTAGATGCATTGAAATTGCAACAAATTTGTATGAAGGATATTTTATAGACCTGGACAGTATCTCTATAATTATCGAGAAATACAATTGTCTAAAAGTCAATTGCAAGCAGTCTGAGTGAGTGGTATTCGACCTGATATTTTTCGGAGAATCCAAATCACAATGCTGTATTTGCATTCCTCCAATTCTCGTTTGAGTAATATTGAAGGCTTTAGGATTCAGAACTAGTATTAAGGTTTAATGTGTATTACGTGTTTCCGGAGTTAAACCAAAATCATGTAACCTGCGCACTATATTAATACCTTGGTATCGTTATCCCATTCATCACACTCTGTTGAACGGCGAGGATTTTGTCAGGTTTCAGCAATTCTTTCAGGACAATCTTGGTTGATTCGTGTTGAGCTCCCGTTACAAAAACAGCAGATGTGCTTCTGTCAGCAACAATGGCTTGAACTCTAGAAGAGAGTTCTTTCGATTTAATGCCTTTACTTGATAATCGTTCCATAAAATCAAGTGTTGAGATAGCGGCATCTATAGGGCTGTCCTCAAGATGAAGGTCAATTTGAGTGAATGTCATATTAATTAGTTCTATATCTTTGTTTTCGAATTCTAAATTTGTGAGATAAGAAATATCAAGCGACTCTGGATCAACTCCAACTCGCCATTTTCGGCTCAATGATTCGCTACTACCTCTGTAGAAAAGTCGATGTTCGTCAACAAAACTTTCTGGAGGAAGGCGGATTATGATTTCCTCATCATCCTTAATTAATTCATCTGCGGCTAGTTGCGACATTACAACAGCATGGCATAATCCGCTTCTAAGGGTGTCGATGCGGTTGATTGAGCCCCGAATGAATGTCATATATACATCAATGCCAGCTTCATTTAGTAATGTATAAATTGCGGTTGCCAAACCTTCGCAGCGCTTGAAAGAAGGCAGAGTCAGTCCAATTACCATTGGAAAAACACCAATTAATTTCCAGAGAACTGCTAAAGATTTTTCTTCAAGATAAGAACCAAGGTGACCACGGCGAGAGATAGAGATAGCTCCAATCTCCTCAAATTGGTTAATAACGCTTGAAACAGATCCGAGGCTTACGTCATAAGTTTCAGCTAATTCACGAACGGTAAGAATTTGGTCACCAATATTCATGGACATGAGGTACGTAGCCAAAGAATTTGGTAGCTTTCCTGATCTATTTTGCGGTTGTGTCATGTCTTATTTTCCCTTCCCGTATACAGCACGCTTTATTCAATCACTCATTATCCACGAAACATTTCGGATTGATATGTGCAGATTGTCAATGGCTTAATTGATGAAGACTTTATTCTGGCGGATATTATCACCTAGAAATTTTTGACCTCACTTTATATATTATATACTCCCTTAGCGATGATTTGTAACATGGTTTATGGTTAATAAAGTATAGATTTACCATAACCGACCATTTACAAGATTTGCCACTCACTTGAAAACTTGAACAATCCGTTAAAGTAGAGGATGTAATCAATAATAAGATCGGTTTTCTAATATTATGGATAACCAGTACATTACCGGGTCCTTTTTGTTAAGATATTCAAGTATGTAAAGACCGTATAATGAGGACAATATATCTCAGTTACACCATGAAGACTTGGACGCGGCCTAGTGCTTGATTATTCCATAAGAAAATCAATACGGAAAATTATTGTAATAAAATTTGGGTTCAAGTTACAAGTGCAACATCACTACTTGGGAAAATTTGTAATAGTCAATTCGATTATTTCTCATTCTGGGATGGATATTTATAAACATTGTGTACAACCTAATTATTTCCTAACTCAGCTTATTTTTTTGTAAATCTCCATGTTGGAAAGGATCTGCACTGGATGCTTATATACTAGACCTTATCAAGAGACTATTATTAATGATATCCGTGCTACCCATATTAGCGTTTCTAATCTCGGCAAGTTGTGAAATCCTATTCATCAGTATTCCTGGTTAATTTTCCTCCGTTCATGTCGACTTTCCAAAAGTGTATTTTTCTGTTATCGTTGAAGCCAAGGATTTTATTTGAGCTTGATCGTTCAAAATGTGGTTTATCCAATGAGAGATCTTTATTGATTGTGCAACACAATTCTTTATATAATGATTGCACCATAGTTGAATATCTAAATCGACTAATTCTTGAAAATTGGGATTCAATCAAAATAATAGACATTTGGAGAAATATGAAAAAAAGTAATATCCAAGGAGAATCTAATATTGGAGCTATTGAAACACCTGCATTAATACTTAATCTTCCGGTAGCAAAAGAAAATATGCGGCGGATGTTTGAATTCCTAGGCGAAAAAGGAATCGGTCTTCGCCCCCATGTGAAGGTCTTTCGCGCGACCCCAGAATTAGCCCTTATGCAGATGGAGGCGGGTGCAGTTGGAATGACCTGTGCGAAGGTGTCAGAGGCTGAGGTTCTCGCTCAAGCAGGAATTACTGATATCCTGATAGCAAATGAGATAGTTGGAGCACATAAAATAAACCGTTTGGTGAATTTAGCAAAAGACGCAGATATAAAAGTTGCAGTTGATAATGCAGTTAACGTAAACGAGATATCCCAAGCTGCGACATCTGCGGGTATAACGATTGGTCTCTTAGTGGAGATAAATATAGGTCATAATCGTTGTGGTGTTGCCCCATTCAGACCAGTGCTCGAGTTAACTCGGCATATTCACAGTAAATCTGGAGTGAGATTTATGGGTTTGATGGGTTATGATGGTCACTGCACATTAAAAATTGATGAGGCACAAAGATCCCCACTCTCAAAAAAAGCAAACAAACTTCTTGCTGATAATCGCTACTATATTGAAGATCATGGTTTCACTGTTCAGATAGTGACCGGGAGTGGAACTTTTACTTATCGCTTTGCAGCAGATGTAGCTGGCCTGACAGAAATTCAAGCGGGGACATACTTATTAATGGATACTGAGTTTCAGGAACATGGAATCCGCGAGTTTGATTGTGCATTATCAGTCTTAACAGAGGTAATAAGCAAGCCTTGTTATCCTGATGCCACCAGGATGGTGATCACCGACACTGGAAGAAAATCTCTAAACGATACTTACGGAAATCCAATTGTAAAATTTCCATCTGGAGCCGTAGTCAAAGGCCTAAGTGATGAACATGCCCGAATTATAATCAATGATGGATTGGATGTTCCCAATATTGGTGATCTAATAGAAATTTGGGTTCGAGATGCCAACGGAACGATTAATCAATTTGACAAATTTTATGTTATTGAAAATGAACACCTCATTGATGTTTGGAAAATTCCGCTTTGTGGAAATCATACATAGTTGTTGTGAGTATTTATAGGGATTATGTTAATGGTTTCAATCACCAACGATTTGTATTTGAACAATCCGTATCCTCGATCTTGTGCCGTCGAAATCTGCGAAGTAAATCCGGCCGTGGTCACCTAGTTCAATATTTCCATTTACTAATGGTATGGCTTCAGATCGTCCGATCAGAGATGAGCGTAAGTGGGCATCAGTATTTAGTGTACATGAAATATCTTCTTTTACTACGTTGGTAGAATAATCGACACACAAGGGACCAGGATGCATATACTGGCCTTCTCTTTTACAGGGAGGAATAATTGGATCAAGCACATCCAGTAAGTCTTGGAAAATGTTTTTTGTTCTATTATAAGTTTCATCCAAAGAATCTTCTTGGATGATAATGCTACAGGTCGTATGCTGTGAATAAACAACAACGATTCCGTTCTGGATATCTGATTTATTTACTACCTTTTTTATTTTCTCTGTAACATCCATAAATGACGGGCGGATTTCGGTTTCAAATTTGAATGTTTCGTGGAATGTAGTCATATTTCTCTCCAATCTGGAAGATTAATATTAATTAAATGAGTGGTTATACTTCTTTCTCTGTATGATTGGTTTGAGGATTATTTATCCAATTATTAAGACGCTCGACTGTCATTGCTAGAGCCGTTTCGGCTTCATTTGCATATTCCTTTGATAGTTCCACAGATAGAAATCCTGCATAGCCAACATCCTTCAGGCATCGAATTAAATACGGGAAATCGTATGTGCCTTCTCCTGGAATGAGGTTTTGTTGTCTATAGTTTCCATTATTATCGTTAATATGGATTTGGAGTATTTTCTCTCCAAAATTAGAAAAAATTTTTCGAATAGGCTCCCTGCTCAAATTAAGGGTTCCTGTATCCAGCACAACACCGATATTCGAGTAGTCTAATTGGTTAATGATATTAAGGGCATCGTCTGCTGAATTTAGAAAATTGGTTTCATCAGCGTACAATATTTCAATGCCTAACTTGATCTTTGGAAATTTACTTGTAAAGCGTGCAACGATATCTAAGCTTTCAATAAATCTAAATAACGTATCTTCTCGGGATTGATTTTTAAGAGAGAGATCTGGAACAACTAGAACAATCTGTGAGCCGAGGATTGCAGCGCTTTCAACACATTCCTGCATATAATTGATACTGTCATTTCTCACAATCGGATTGGGATTACTTAATGAGTGTGGGTAACGATAAAATGCTGGCATCAGAGATGAAACGGCAAGTTTTTGGTTAACAATAAACTTCTGGAGTTCTCTAAGCTCCTTATTTGAGTGATCTTTTCTGTATATATGAGGACGTCCTCCCCAAAGATCAACTCCTTCAAAACCTACTTGCTTGATCAATCGGATGGCATCATGTATTTCGTATTGATAAAGAACTGATGTAGCTGTTGATAGTTTCATTGTATTTTCCAAATTGACAGATTAGTGGTAATCCATGTAAATGTAGCAATGCACATATTTTTCTATTTGAATAGTTGGTCAGTACATATCTCTAATATGAAGTGATATTGTTTTTTTATACTCCCCAATTTTTTTTGCATGAAGCTTGGCTCGTTGGGTATTGGGATAATAAGTTTTCAGCGTCCCCGCGAATTCTTTACTGACTTCATCTACGTCACCAAAAATACCAGTTGCGTAACCTGCAAGTATTGCGGCACCCAATGTGCCAGTCTCCGTTTGTTTCACAATTTCAATCGGAGAGCCGCTAACATCTGCCTTTAATTGATTCCACCATTCAGACTTTGCGCCACCACCAGTTACTCTAAAACGATTGATGTTAATATCCATAGATTTTAAAAGGTCAAGCGTAATCAAAGTATCGTAGGCAATGCTTTCCATAAAGGCTTGAATTATATCTGCTTTTGAAGTGGAAAGGGTGAGACCCGCGAGCCCTCCTCTTAATTTTCGACCATCATCCCAGAAGGTCATGGAGCCCGATAAGAAAGGGATTGCCATGATTGGGCTTGGGTTATTTGCCCTGTCCAGGAGGTCATTCTCAATTGATTCTATAGAGATACTTAGTAAATTTCGCACCCAATTGAGTACAGCATTACCTGTAGGATGAACTGCTAAGGCTGAGAGCCTCGTTTTCCCGGGATGAGGCATGACCGAAATTCCATTTCTCAGCATTCTCCTTGTAGGATTATTTGTAATCGGTAGTAGGAGATTTTCATAAGAACCACTTATTAGGCATGCAGTTCCAAGTTCATTGGCTCCTGAGCCAAGTGCTGCACAATTAACATCGTGACATCCTTGAGCCACAAGTACGTCTTGGGGGATTCCCCATTCTAGAGCAATGTTAGGATTAATCTTACCAATAATAGAGCCCCATGGCAGGATCTCTGGAAGAAAGCTCTCCTTAATTTGATGTATAGCGACACGATCTGTAGCCCAATTGAGAGTCTCCATTTCAAATACCGCGTACCTTGACGCCGTACTTTCATCTATTACAGCTCTGCCAGTCAAACGGAAATTTATAAAATCCATCCAACCAAAGAAATACTTTGCTTTTTCCATTATTTCGGGGCGATTCTCATTCCACCAAGCTAAACGAAAGACTGGATCCATGCGCTCCCGATTATGACCACATCGGAGGCACCACGATTC
This sequence comes from uncultured Anaerolineales bacterium, assembly GCA_964532455.1. Taxonomy (GTDB): domain Bacteria; phylum Chloroflexota; class Anaerolineae; order Anaerolineales; family UBA11858; genus B10-G9. The sequence continues at coordinate 13,866 of CAZHHT010000050.1, read as the reverse complement.
TGGATTTGGTAACCCCTCGGGGAGTGTTTCATACTTTTTACCACGCACATCAGCGCCCATTATGCCATTTCCCAAAGGTTTTCCTTCGTGATCCGCGGGGAAATTTTCCCTTCCAGAGGCGCTCACCGCAAGCGTTGTTGGGGGATCATGGGACAAATCCTGCTGGGAAGTCAACCCTTGAACAGCAAGCGTTGTAGCTCTCCATACATCTTCGGGATCTGTTTCCCACATACTTGGTCCAGGGTGGAGGGGTGTTAAATTTGCACTAGCAATTGCGAGAAGCACACCCTCTTCTGAATATTTAGCAGCTTTTACCGAACTTGAACCAATATCAATTCCAATCAGGCTCATAATTGATCCAAATCCCATTTGATGTGTTTGTCATAATAAGGATAATCATTAAAGGTCACGTGAAATTCGAAGTGAATAATCCCTACGATACATAATTCTTAATTAGGCTAAGTCAATAAGTAAACGTCAGAAATTAATTGAACGTTCATAATATAAGAACGTTCATATTTGTTGATCAGTATATCATAATCGTTATCCTGTTGTCAATATATCATTTTCGGTGAATAATATGGTTTTTCTGTGCTAAGTAGGATTTAATGCAGGGTGATCTATCATTGAATTTATTACTATCCATAACAAAGAGTTGAAGTTGTATACAAAGACGGCGAAGAAAACGTTTGGAGAGGTAAGACATGTTAGGAGCAGCTGAAAACTGGACTCATTTCGCTTTAAAAGTGGACTCTAAAACCTTCCAGAGGAAGGGTGAGTGAATGAACCATAGAGCTATTCCACCAAATACGAATATCTATGGAGTTCTTTTCCGGATCTGGGACCAAATGGATATCGACGTATTTGTGCAAAGGAGTATTTGGAACTTGAATATCGTGTCCAAAAAGGGAGATACGGCTGTAGGAATTGACCCTTCTCTTTTTGCGCAAACAAAAGACATCATCGGGGGAGGTGTAGGGTTCAGGGAGAGAGAACGACCTAATGAGGCTGTTGCCCTCTCAAATCGAATGCGAGGGATTTCTCCAGTTGTGGAATGGACTTGACGATTGTTATAGTGGTCAAGCTCTTCCTTCAAGACTTCTCTTACCTCAGTAAGCTCTCCTAGGTTTTCCAGTGCGCAGGTTCGAATGATGCGATCCTGCATCCAGCGGTAAGGCCGCTTGATCTTACCCTTGACCCGTGGCGAGAGGGCAAAGATGACATCCACGCCCAGCAGGCGCATCATCTTGCCCCACTGGGTATCGACGTCATCAGTCTCCAGCACATGTTTGCGCCAGTAACTGTCTCGGCCCTACACAAAGCGAAAAACGCGCAAAGAGTGAGGGGTAAGTCAAAGGACTCAAAGACGGCTTTAGCAGCCTTTATATGAGCCCAGGTAGTCTCTCCGGAGAAGAAACCAGCGAACAGGATCAAACGGCTGTAATCGTCGATGGAGGTGATTAAGGTCCATTTCTTTTCAGCAAAGGGAGACCAGCGGTGGGTAGAACCATCATGTTGAACCAAGGCGCCAATGGACTCGGTCAAGACCTTCCGATCGTGAGCCTTCTTTTTCTTTCGGGGTTTATGACAGCCCAGCTTCTTGGCGCGATCAATAATCGTGTTTACAGAGACTTTGATCCCTTGTTTCCTCAGACGGTCACGAATAGCTGAGTAGTTGTATCCAGAAATCGGTATCTCAGGATCATTAATGAGGTCCTTCTCACGCATCAACTCGTGCTCAATAGCTTCTTCTGATTCTGGAGAAATTCTCTTGGGAGTAGTTCGTTGATACGAGATTGAGAAAGATCCGGGATCTTCCCGGTACTCTTTCCAGAGGACAAAGAAACGAGATCTACTGATATCCAGCGTATCCTGAATTTCTTCTCGTGTCATGAGGCCCTGCTCGCAAGCCTGAAACAGAAAGACAATCTGCTCATCGGAAAACCGTTTGTGCAGCTGTGCCATAGCTCCCTCCCTAGTGTAGTGAGGGAACCTATTATAGGAGTCCTGCTTTCAACTGAAAACGAGTCCATTTTTCAATTTCAAATGACAATGGAGAGGCAAGACATTGACAAAGAGCTTAGATAATGGTATAAAGTTCATAATAATTGAACGTTCTTACTTGGTGAACAAAGGAGAAGAGAAATGAAAACCCCAAAAAAGCGAGCTCATCTATGGAAAATAGGAGTAATTTTATGCTTGTTTGTCGTGCTGGGCGTGCTCGCAACAGCGTGTGGCACGGCTCAAGTAGAGGAGACCGAGGTAACCGAGGTAGTTGATGAATCTCAGGCGCCTGAACAGGCGAATGAAGAAGTTGTCGAAGTCACTAGAGAAAACACATTGATTATAGCGATCCCGGGACTTCCGCACTGCGTTGACGTAGAGTTCTGTGTTGGTCCACAGTTTACCTCAATGGAGGGCCAATGGAATGTAAAAGGAATGGAATACAATAAAGTGCCATACCCTTTTGAAGCCGTAGAATTTGCTGATCCAAATAATATCCCGGGTTTCCTGTATCCCGACTTGGATATGTCAAATCTTTTGCCAGGTGTACTAGAGTCTTATGAACTAAGTAATGACGGCCTTACTGCTACATATCACATCAGACCAGGAGTTATATCTTTTTGGGGGAATGAGTTGACGTCGGAGGATGTTATGTGGGGAGTAGACAAAGCCCATGCTCTAAATGCAACTAGCCTCTTCTTTATGGGTGTTGCAAATGCCGATAAACCAGGTCAATGGAAAGCGATTGATAAATATACGGTACAAATTACATCAGATACCCCAATGGCAATGGTTGGAAAGATGAATATACTCGTTGATTGGGGAAATTTCTTCTACACTGATTCAACTGAGCTTAAAAAACATACCACCACAGAAGATCCATGGGGTTCTGAGTGGCTTGAGACAAACACTGCTGGTTTTGGCCCCTACCAGATTACATCATGGGAACCGGGGAAACAGATAATAATGGAAGCTAACCAGAATTTCTGGGAAGGTCCGCTCTCGATCCAGAAAATCATTTGGCTCGTTGTTCCTGAATCGTCAAGCCGCATCGCCCTATTAAAAGCGGGTGAAGTCGATATTGTTGAAGGACTTGCACCAGATGAAATTGAATCACTAGCCAATGAAGAAGGGGTACGCGTGGCAGGGGTAAGAAGCAATGCTGAATTCCTGATTATTACTAGCAATAGCGTCGAACCATTCGACAATATTTTAGTTCGTCAAGCGATTAACTATGCAATTCCGCGAGAAGACATAATTGGGTTGTACAAAGGGTTGGCAGTGGAATGGCAAGGTGTCCTGCCCGCTATCTTTCCTGGTTATTTCACAAGGAATGACTATGACTACAATCTTGATAAGGCACGTGAACTCTTAGAAGAAGCTGGTTATGCCGAAGGATTTGAGATCCCGATTTCCTATAGTTCAGGTGATCCTATCCAAGAGCAAGTTGCGATTGCTATTCAAACATCCTTGCGAGAGATTAACATTGATGCAACACTGCAAAAACTTCCGCCCGCAGCGCTTGCCGATCTTGCTGAATCGCACACAGCTGAATTCGCCTTCTGGGTAGATGCCCCTTTCCTGCCGGATCCAAACTTTGATGATATGATTTGGTATAAATCAGGTTTCATAGCAAATTGGTGGGATTATAATAATGAAGATGTGGATCGCCTCTTAGAGGAATGCAAATTGGTCGTTGACTGGGATGAACGCCTTGCCTGTCACAAACAATTAGAGGATATTGTATATTCTGAAGCGGCTAATGGATGGGTACTAAGCCCCGATTACCTTATTGCTATGCGCGATAATATTGAAGGTTGGAGCTGGGATCCGGCTATGACCTACAGGATAAAGGATATCTCTTTCTCAGAATGATGAAATGCAGTAAAAAATAATTGATAATGAGTGCTCGCTGGCACATTCAGTAAGCTTATAGCCAGCGGGTACTCATTTAAATTAGAAAAACCCTCTGAAATAAGACATTTAGTTCAGTACATATAGTTTACTATGCTATATTATTGTTTTTTGCGCAAAATGTAGGAGGTTAACCAAGGCATGAAAGCCTTTCTATATATCCTCAAGCGAATTTTTCTAGTCATCCCACAAATGTTCCTTATATCTATAGTAACTTTTACACTTATTCGGATGCTTCCGGGTGATCCTGCCCGTCTCCAAGTAGGTCCTCTTGCACCTCAATCTGTTGTAGATAACTTGCGTGCAGAAATGCGATTAGATGAACCCTTACCGGCACAATATTTTGCATATCTTGGAAATATTGCTTCTGGAAACTTGGGAGAATCTTGGGTTAATCGAAGTGATGTTCTTGAGGATTTAAAGGAGCGAGTACCGGCAACTCTTGAGCTGATGACGTTGTCGATGTTACTCATTCTATTGATTTTGCTACCTCTAGGTATCCTGACGGCATCTCGAGGTGGTGGGAAATTAATCCGTGGAATTAAGAAAATAACTTTTGGATATGGTTTGCTTGCGGGAGCCTTGCCCGACTTTTTTTTAGCAATATTGTTAGTATTTATCTTCTTTACTGTTTTGGGGATTGCTCCAGGTCCAGAAGGACGGCTTAGTATAGGTGCAATGCCCCCACCAAGAGTTACTGGTTTCTATCTCTTAGATTCTTTGATTATTCGTGATGGTATTCTCTTTAGGGATGCTTTATCTCATTTAATCCTTCCAGCGATAACATTAATGGTCGTTTATGGAGGAGCTATTTTAAAAATGACTAGTACTTCAGTAGGAACAGCATTGCGGAGTCAATTTACAACCTACTCAGAAGCACTCGGCCTCCCTCAATGGCGTGTAGCATGGTTTGCCTTTCGTGTAGCTGCTCCTCCTATCGTACTCATGACAGGGATTGTCACAGGGTTTCTACTTGGGGGAGCAGTACTTGTGGAGAAGGTGTTCAATCTAAATGGCATTGGAGGATATGCTGTTCAAGCAGTCACGACAGCCGATTACGCGCCAATACAAGGGTTTGTTTTGGTGGCAGCGGCTTTCACTATGATTGTCTACCTAATTGTTGACCTCCTACATTTTCTGGCTGATCCTCGAGTGAGGGTGGAAGAACATGATTAGCATAATTTTAGTGATGAGAACTGTGTGTAATATATAAAACTTAGTAAATTCTCTTGAGAGACATATTTATAATTCAATAGTAAATGTTTGGAGGAAAAATGCAATTACAGCGAAAGTGGCAATCAATAATAAGGATTGCTCGATTGCTGAACAAGCTGGAGTGGTTCGGGGTGATTTGGACGGGCTTATTTATCGTGCTTATGTTTGTGGGACCTTATATTGCTCCGCAGCCAACTGAAACATTTAATCCAAACCAAATTTTATTACCACCGAGTCTTGATCACCTATTTGGTACAGATGAGAACGGGATGGATATCTTCTCGAGAATAATTGTGGCTCCCCGCGTAGACGTATCAGTTGGCTTGTCAACAGCATTTCTTGCTGTAATGATCGGAATCCCGCTCGGTGTACTTGCTGGTTTCTTTGAAGGATCAGAACGGAGAGGCATGTCTATCCTAGGCCAGTTGATAGTACGCCTCCTTGATGTAGTTCAATCCTTTCCCGTCTTCATCCTAGCATTGGTTCTTGTTGCTGTTAGAGGCGCGGCGATAGAAAATATATTAGTTGCCATAACTTTTGTAAATGTTCCATTATTCCTTCGTTTATCTCGATCAGAATTGCTATCGCTACGTGAAAGATTATATGCTGAGGCGGCGCGTGCTGTCGGTAATACTGATATTCGTATTGCATTCCGGCACCTTCTTCCCAATGCACTTGGCCCCTTAATGAATCAGATTTCTGTAACAGTTGGTTTTGCTATTCTTCTGACAGCCGGTCTTAGTTTTGTGGGTGCAGGGATTGCTCCACCAAAGCCGGAATTAGGAGCAATGGTAGCAACAGGAGCAAAGTATATGTTGCTTGGAAAGTGGTGGGTTGGATTATTCCCTGGAATATTTCTTGGATTAGTCGTATTTGTATTTGCTGTAACGGGAGACACATTCGACAGACTTTTTCAACCGGGAATAATTCGGAAAGAAGACAATGAAGAATATGGTGTTTCGCCTGAAAAGAATCATTATGAAATAAATGAGTTGAATGCCGATAATCAGCACAGGAAAGAGAATGTAACTTCATTTGGAAATAGCAATTTACCGGGTTTAAGTGATGCCGTACCGCTACTAAAAGTGAAGGACCTGATTGTTGAATATAAAACAACGCAACACTCCAAGAGAATTCTCAATGAGATCAATTTACAGATTTTCGATGGAGAGACGGTTGGAATTGTAGGTGAGTCAGGCTCAGGTAAATCCATTTTAGTAAGATCTTTATTAATGTTACTGCCCGACGATATGATTATAAAATCGGGTGAATTAATATTCAAAGATTTAGATTTGAGAAAAATAAACCCAAATGAGTTACGCAATCTCAGAGGTACAGAAATTGCCGCCCTGTTGCCCGGAGCCCGCATGCAACTAAACCCCGTTATAAAAGTTGGCGAAATGATGAAGGTGGTTATTACTGCTCATAAAAAAATTGATCGGGCTAAAGCACATAAACTCTCACTGGCTGCTTTGGAGGCAGTAGGTATACCAGATCCTATACGTAGCTTGGATTCGTACCAACATGAGCTTAGTGGTGGAATGGCACAAAGAGTTTGTATTGCCATGGCACTTTTGCATAAGCCTAGTTTAATCATAGCTGATGAACCGACATCGGGTTTGGATGTAACCGTTAACCGCCAAGTACTTGATCTTATGGGTGGATTAAGTAAGAAGTTAAGCATGTCGCAACTTATCGTCACTCGCGACCTTGGCATTATTGCACAATATTGTGATCGGGTTGCTGTGATTGAGGCTGGCCGAATTGTTGAAATTGGGAGCGTAGACGAAGTATTTATGAATCCCCAGAACCCCTATACTGTTCGCCTGATTAGATCAGATCAGATGTCATCAAAAAATTCCCAATTGGAGAGTGTAAGCTAATGCCAGATCTTCTTAAAGTTGAAAACCTTGTTAAATATTTTCAAGTCGATAAAGGTGCATACGTGCATGCTGTTGATGATGTATCCTTGTCAATAGGGCGTGGAGAAACTTTAGGATTAGTTGGGGAAAGTGGTTCAGGAAAGACAACAGTCGGTAGGTGTATTCTGCGACTCCTTAAACCGACATCTGGTCATATTATATTTGATGATATAGATATTACTTCAATGAAGTTATCTGATATTCGCCCCCTTCGGCGTCGAATGTCTGTAGTATTTCAGGATCCAATGGGTTCTTTAAATCCCAGAATGTCTGTGCTAAATACTGTGTTAGAACCTCTTCGTTTAGATCTGGAGATGACAAATAATGATCGGTTTAAACGTGTTCTCCAGACTTTAGAAGCCACGGAAATTTCTGCTCGATATCTTTCACGGTATCCTCACGAACTAACAGAAAGCGAGCAACAACGGGTTGCAATCGCACGCGCGATTGTTAATAGATGCGATCTTATAATCGTAGATGAAGCGACATCATCCCTTGATCCTACTGTTAGGAGGACCATTCTTCGATTGTTGCAAGATCTCCAAATTCAGCTGGGGATTTCTTATTTATTTATTTCGCACGATCTAACTGCAGTCAAGCAAATAAGTCATCGGATCGCGATTATGTATTTGGGACGTATTGCTGAGATTGCTTCAACTGAAGCAATCTTTTCCAAACAACTTCATCCTTACAGCAGGGCATTGCTCTCCGCAGTCTTATACCCAGATCCTACTCACAAACTTGAACCATTCGTACTGCAAGGAGAAATACCGACCGCAATCAATCCACCAAAAGAGTGTCCACTTGTTAGTCGTTGTCCTTTTGTGCTCTCGGAGTGTCGTAATGGTGTGCCCCCTCTTTTGGAAATTGAACCGGGGCATTGGTCAGCTTGTTGTAGAGCAAAAGAATTACTTAGTTCTGGTATACAAGCTTAACAAACGTTAACAACTAGTTGCTAATGTCAAGATTAAAACGATTAAGCCAATTATATGAATATTGATAAAAGTTAAATTTTATAATTCTGTGAATAATAGATAAGGAGAGTGAATGAAATGGCCAATATGGAATTGCTTAGGAAAGGCGTCAAAAATAGTCTTCCTGAAGTTGAATTAATTAAGAACCCCGATCTCCGGGAAAAAGTAATTGATGCTTGGGCTTTAGCATTATCAGAAACCGAATACGAAAAGATTGAAGACATGTCTTCTGCAGGAGTTCCAGGTGCGCCAGAACACACCCATCATAGTCAAGCAGATCATTTGAGGGGTACCGCGATGATCGCCCTTGGTATGGCAGAACAGGCAGAGAAAGTGCTCGGTTCGTTAGGGATAGATCCAGATGTTGTAATTGCTGGAGGGCTTGTACACGATATAGGGAAACCCTACGAATTCAGTGACCGTAACCAAAAAAGATGGAGAGAAAATACTTCAAGATATGGATGGCCAGCCTTCCGGCATTCGGGATATGGCCTACATATTTGCCTTACAGCTGGCCTCCCTGAAGAGATTGCTCACATAGCAGGGTACCATTCAGGAGGCGGGGAAGGTGAATGGATCAAACGCAGCCTTATTGGCCATATTATCTCAGATGCAGACTTAGCGTATTGGCACATAGTTGAAAGGGCAGGATTGCTGAATAGTCCTTTGTTTGATCCATCAACAACAATCATAAAGATCGGCACTTATAAAGCAGAATCAAAACTGTAATATGGTTGTCGGTTAGAGTCTATTTTCACATTGAAGGCATTTACCTTCAATGTGATTGTTTTGCAACTTGATGTTCAATGGATTTAATCTTATTTATTGATTAGTTATTGAGATATATTTGAAAGTACGACACCAATACGAAACAGATATATGGGAGGTGGACGATTCAATGGCAAGGCTAAAAAATAAACATGCGCTCATAACAGGTGGCACACGGGGAATTGGCGAAGGGATTGTAAGGTTATTTGTAGCAGAAGGAGCAAAAGTTGTATTTACTGGAAGAGATACTCTGGCTGGTGAATCAATATCTACAGAGCTGGACATCCCTTTTCGACAACTTGAGATAACCCAGGAGAAGGATTGGATTAAGATTCGTGATGAATTTATTGATAAACCCTTTGATGTCCTGGTTAATAACGCGGGAGGTTTAATCTATCCAAAAAAATTCCATGAGATGTCAATCGAGGATTGGCACCACGAAATAGATGTCAATCTTAATGGTCCTTTTTTAGGGATACGAACATTTCTTCCATTAATGCTCGAACGCGGAAATGGGTCGATTATAAATATCGCCTCAATTTCAGGTGTTCGAGCTCAAATAGACGGAGCAGGATATCAAGCAGCAAAGGCAGGGTTACGTTGGTTAACCAAAAACGTTGCTATGACATACGCAACACAGGGAGTTAGGGTGAATGCAATTAACCCTGGTTGGATTGCGGAACCACCTCCAGATTCGTTTTCCGAACGCGAGGTTTGGTTCTTTGACCGTATTCCTATGCAGAGACTTGGCACCCCATATGAAATTGCTTCAGCAGCTGTTTTCCTTGCCAGTGAGGAGTCTTCGTATATAACCGGAATCGATCTAGATGTAGATGGTGGTTATGATTTGTAATCGATAGCTTAAATACTCATCAGGAATGGACATGGATCAATTAGAGTTTGTTGATTCTCACCATCACTTATGGGATCTTGAAAAAAATCGGTACACATGGCTCGAAAATGATACTGATCAAAATATCAAGTCCTGGATAGGTGATTATAGTAAATTATGTCGAAATTATTTAATCGATAATTACCTCAGTGATGCTGAGAGTAGTGGACTTCGGAAATCCGTACATATCCAGGCTGGGTGGAGTAGCCTTGATCCCATTGGTGAGACAAAGTGGTTACAATCGGTTGCAGACCTTAATGGCTTCCCTAATGCGATAATAGCTGAAGTTGACCTTAAACAGATTGATGTTGAACGGCAATTAGATTTGCATTCTGAGTTCCCTAATTTTCGTGGTGTTCGTATGTTACCAATGACAGGCCTAGCTAATGACCTTGCTTTTATACGTGGTTTTAGGGCATTAAGTCATCGATCTCTGACATATGATGTAAATACAAAAATTCCATATATGCAAGAAGTTGTAGATATAGCACGTCAGTTCCCCGATACTTATATTGCTATTGGGAATACTGGCAATCCAATGGAAGATAACGATGAGTATTTTAATAAATGGTGTCAAGAGATTTCTGTCCTTTCAAAAATGCCCAATGTTTATTTAAAAATATCAGGTCTTGGAATGTGTAATCATTCATGGACAATAAATTCTATTAAGAGATGGATTCTGACTGGAATTAATCTTTTTGGAACTAGCCGTATAATGTTCGGAACAAATTGGCCTGTAGATAGTCTTTACTCCTCATTCCAGCACCTAATAGAATCATATAGATTTATCACATCTCAGTTTAATACATCTGAGAGAATAGAAATGTATTCATCTAACGCTGAACAATTCTATCGGATCTAATCAACATTCGGTAGTATCTATACGATAGGAGAATGATGTTATGGAAAAATGTGATAAAAATGCACTCGTTGTATGGAATTATTGGGAACAATGCTGGAATTTACACAATCCTGATGCATTGGACAATACTCATGTAATTACTTTCGCACAGAATGGCGTGCCAATTGGAGTGGAGAATTTTAAAGAGGGTCTTAGATCCTTTTTTTTAAGTTTCCCAGATATAAAAGTGTCTGTTGAAGATATTATGATTGTCGATGACCGGGTATTAACCAGAGTGGTATATAGGGCCACGCATTTAGGGATTTACGAAAATATTCCCGCTACTAACAAAGAAATATGTGTTGGAGCTTTAGAGCTATTCTTGGTAATTGGTGGAAAAATTGTTCAACATTGGCATGAGATGGACCATCTAGCAATTTTGAATCAAATTAATGATTAACCAAACCCCTAAATATATCTGAAATCATGTAGAATTTTCTGACAGAATATGGATTGGAAAATTCCGTAATGATGGCCGAGGTTTATTGTAGGCGGACTAGCCTTGATTTTGGTTATGATTGCCCTGAAAGAACCTCCTGTCCCAGTAGAGCCCCCCGAGGTCGTTGAGAAACAGGTGACAGAAACCATTGTTTTAACCGAAGATCCAACATCTACGAATACTGCAGTTCCATCTGAAAACTCGGAACCTACTCTGCCAGCCGTAATTATTGATGATTACGGCATCCCGATGGTGCTGATCCCATCTGGTGAGTTTGAGATGGGCCAGGAGACTGATGGGGGCTTGAATATTGTGAGCAGTATTTTTAGCCTTACTCTGATATTGAATGCGAGCGCAACTGGGTTGAGGATGAAGAGCTGGTTCATACGGTGCGCCTGGATGCATTTTACATCGACCAATACGAGATGACCAATGCAACTTATAGGAAATATGTTGAGGCGGGAGTTTGCGATTCACCTGATGAGATCAATTCAGTTAGCTACTACGGAGATGTGGACTATGCTGAGTACCCGGTGATCTATGTCAGCTGGGATGATGCCGATACGTATTGTGAGTGGAGGGGAGGACGTTTACCAATGGAAGCGGAGTGTGAGAAAGCGGCCCGGGGTGAGGATGGGCGGGTCTTTCCCCGAGGATATGAGCTAAAAAGCGAGGTAGCCAACTTCTGCGATCAGGATTGTGAGTTTGATTGGGCAAACACAGCCTACAAAAATGGATATGCAGATACTGCTCCGATGGGCAGCTATCCGGAGGGAGCCAGTCCTTACGGCGTGATGGATCTGGCGGGCAATGTCTGGGAGTGGGTGGCTGATTGGTATGATGAAGATTATTACGGCAGTTACTCTGGTAAAAATCCCCAGGGTCCTTCTGGTGGAGAGTATCGTGTGCTGCGGAGCGGTTCGTGGAACGACGACGTTTACCTCCTCCGAGCTGCTAATCGCTTCAGGTTCAAATACTGATAGGACGTACGATTTCATAGGCTTCCGCTGCGCCGCCTCGGTCCCGTAGCGCAGTGAAGGGAGTTCTGTTGTGCTGTCTTCTGATCTGCTGAAATTCTGAAGTTGGGGGTCTGGGGGATATCCCCCCAGACGGAAAAGGAAATTGGTCCATGTCTAAGTTATATCGAAATTTATAGCCATGATCTTGGTTTTTGGTTCTGATTGGGCAGAAAACTGTTTTTAAATTTTTGTAAGACCGGATAAAAAATTTAAGAATTGGCCTTCCGCCGAGTTATAAATAGAGCGCTATATTGCTCTTGATTTAATACCCTGTGCGGATCTATCACTAATTAGTTTGGTAAAAGTTATCTGTTGAACGCAGTGATGTAATGAAAAAAGACTTATTGATTATAGAAAAGAGTACAAGGGACACGCTCGCGGGTCGTCTCTCTACCGAAGGTTATTTGGTTTGCCTTGCCCTGACCGGTACCGAAACCCTGGAGGTTCTAAGCCGCCATAGTATCACCCATGCCGTCATTCTCAACGCAATTTCAATGAGATCCAACGGGGCAAGGACCTGCGCCGCTCTGAAGCGAGGAGCGCCGGGGTTTCCAATATTAATCTACTCTGATCGGAAAAAGCCGATAATAGCCGACATCCTTCTCCGCCCGGGCATAAGCATCAGGAAGCTGATCAATAGGGTAGAGCTCTATTCTCCGACGGACAAGAAGCGCTGTCTCCAGTATGGCGAGATCTACCTGGACGGAAAAGAGACAAAGAGTATTCACGCCCTGGGGCGTTTCCCATCTGCCAACTAAAGGAATTCAGATCCTGAAATACTTGATAAAGAAGAAAGGCTCTGTAGTATCCAAGAAAGAACTCTTCACGAAGATCTGGAAAACGTCTTATGTGGAGGATATGAATACCCTGTACACAAATATCAGCTTCTTAAGAGGAGCAATAGAGCAGGATCCGGCCGCTCCTCGCTATTTACTCACTGCCAGGGGAAAAGGATACTTTCTGAGGGGAAAGTGAGGCGCCTGGATGGCCGGAGAGCGTTTTTCTGGGGGAAATACACATCTATATTGCCCGGGGAAATAAGCAATAATACACAATTGCGTATAGGCAATATAGCATTATGACACATTCCTAATTAAAACAAAAATAAATAGATTTAGGAAATTCCTATAAAATGCGGTTATTACCAAAATGGCTTTTTGATCTCGGTTCAATAAAGGATCAAATAGCCAACTGAGGGGTAGAGCAGGGGTTTAATAAACAACAGGAAAGGCAGGAAGAGTGTGTGTTCCTACGAGAAATCCCTAGATTGGGTACCTCCCATTTTCGCGCGTAAATATCCGCTAAGAGAGCGGCGAATCACTCAAATTTTCAGCGAATCAAGTTCGGATTCAGGACATATTCCCCGTACAAGGTAATATTCTCCCACCCAACCGGGCTAATGTGCTCCAGCAGGGAAAGATCAATTCCCGCTCCATCCGGATCACACTCCAGAATAACCCGACTGATCTCTTTCGCCTGCCAATAAATGATGCAGGCTATGATCAGGGTTAAACAGTTGGAGGTGTTTCTCTGCGCCTGTAAATCGCGGGCCATGAGCGCCCCCTGTTTGCCATACGCTACCTGCCGCGCCAAGGCATGGATTTCTTCGCTTTTGAGCAGGCCGCGCCGGATGCGCCTGCGCATGATCGGGTCGGACATGAACTGCAGGATGTATTCGGTTTTAAAGATACGCCCCAGTTCTCGATTGGCACGATAGAATTGGTTCTTACCTGAGTAGGCGGCCAGGCGTTTCAGGGCAGTTGAGGCGGTCACATGGCCCCGTTCCAGGGAGGCGTAGAATTGGCCCATCCGATCCCA